>NZ_NFLD01000014.1:0-54612 GCF_002160725.1 Massilimicrobiota sp. An142
TATTGACGTGTTTACTGTTCAGTTTTCAATGTCCCTGTGCCCTCTCGTCGAGTGCTCATCTATAATACCATCTATCCTCTACCTTTGCAAGTCTTTTTTTTACTTTTTTTCGTTTTTTTTATTCCTCTTTTTACAAAATTCTATTTTTCATTGGATTTATCAATGTTTTTTTATTTGTAATTTTATAAAGATTCACTCATAAATTTAAAAAATAAAACCCCATTAACTGAGTTAATCCTCCGTCATTGGGGTTTTGCTTGAATCACTAATCTTTTAATTATTTGATTTTTTTATAAAGATCAATAAATTCTTGTGCTAAATCAATAACAACTAATGCAGTCATTAAATGATCTTGAGCATGTACCATTAATAAGTTTAATGGAGCTTTTTCTCCTCTAATTTCAGCCTGAATTAATTCAGTTTGTGCATGATGTGCTTCATTTACAGTTTCTTTTGCATTTTGTAATGATTCATCAGCCTTATCTAAATCACCAGCTTTTGCATATTGAATAGCTTCGATAGCAGAGCTGCGTGCACTTCCACTGTTTACGATAAGGTTAATAACTACTTGTTCTTGTTCATCCATTTTCAATTTCTCCTTTAACAAACAAATTCAGAATTACTCTGTATATTTATTTTATCAAATCAACTTTATAATTTCAACTATAAACACTAAAGAAAAGAAAAATGTTTAAGTGCTTTCAATATACCATCGCAATCAACATTATCCGTAATATAATCGGCAACTGCTTTTGTTTCATCAGCAGCATTACCCATGGCAATTCCTAATCCAACAAAAGAGATCATTTCAATATCATTTCGTCCATCTCCAAATGCAATCGTATCTTTAATATTTTTGCCTAAAGCTTCAACAAGCTTTTGAATTCCTTTTGCTTTAGATTCACCTTTTAAAGTTAAATCAAAAGATAATCCACTTTGATGCTGTTGAATATCAAAATAAGGTGATAATGTTTGATACATTATTTCTCTATCATCAAGAGAATTTAAAACAATCATCCCAATATATGTTTCAATCTCATCAATTTGATATGAATCAATAATAATTTCATCTTTCATTCCCCAATTATTCTTAAACTCAATATGTTTAGGATTTTGTTTATTTAAAACATAAATATGATCATTGCCCTCAAAATAGTATGCCAGGTTTCTTTCAACACATAGCTGATGTGTTTTTTCAATAGCTTCTTTTGGAACAACCTTTTTATATATTTCTTTCCCTTTATATTCTACATAAGCACCATTACAAGTTACATAACCACTAAAAGGATAATCCATAACTCCATCCACAATAAAGCATTTACATCTTCCAGTCGCTAAAAAAACATCATGCCCCTGTTTCTTTAGTTGATTCATCCCATAGCGGACATCATTTGGGATACGATATATACCTTTATTACATTCAATAAGTGTTCCATCTATATCAAAGAAAAATAATTTTTTCATACTCCACCTCCATACCCTAACATCATAACCTTTTTATAAAAAAGTGTAAACAAAAAAGGTATCATGACGATACCTTTTGTTTCAATTATTCGATAACTTCAGTAACTGTTCCAGAAGCAACAGTTCTTCCACCTTCACGAATTGAGAATTTAGTACCATTTTCAAGTGCGATAGCATGGATTAATTCAACTGTTAATTCTACGTTATCTCCTGGCATAACCATTTCTACACCATCTGGTAATTCGATAACACCAGTGATGTCAGTAGTTCTGAAATAGAATTGTGGTCTATAGTTAGAGAAGAATGGTGTATGACGTCCACCTTCATCTTTTGATAAAACGTAAACTTGGCATACGAATTTTTTGTGTGGATGTACTGATCCTGGTTTAGCTAATACTTGTCCACGTTGAATTTGATCTCTGTTGATACCTCTTAATAATACCCCTACGTTATCTCCTGCTTCAGCGTAATCTAATAATTTACGGAACATTTCGATACCAGTAGCAACTGTATTTTGAGTTTCATGAATACCAACGATTTCGATTGGGTCATTTAATTTTAATTGTCCTCTTTCAACACGTCCTGTAGCAACTGTTCCACGTCCAGTGATTGTAAATACGTCTTCAACTGGCATTAAGAATGGTTTATCAGTATCACGAGTTGGAGTTGGAATATAAGTATCTACAGCATCCATTAATTCATGAATAGCTGGTACCCATTTTGGATCTCCTTCTAATGCTTTTAAAGCTGATCCACGAATAATTGGAGTGTCATCTCCTGGGAATCCGTATTCATTTAATAATTCACGAACTTCCATTTCAACTAATTCGATTAATTCGTCATCATCAACCATATCACATTTATTTAAGAATACGATGATGTAAGGTACACCTACCTGACGAGATAATAAGATGTGTTCTCTTGTTTGTGGCATAGGTCCATCAGTAGCAGCTACTACTAAGATAGCTCCATCCATTTGAGCAGCACCAGTGATCATGTTTTTGATGTAGTCAGCATGACCTGGACAGTCAACGTGTGCATAGTGACGAGTTGCTGTTTGATATTCAACGTGTGCAGTGTTGATTGTGATTCCACGTTCTTTTTCTTCAGGTGCAGCATCGATTGCAGCATAATCCATTGCTTGAGCATTTCCTTCTTGTGCTAAAACAGTAGTGATTGCTGCAGTTAAAGTTGTTTTACCATGGTCAACGTGACCAATTGTTCCAATATTAACATGCGCTTTAGAGCGGTCAAATTTTTCTTTAGCCATTTAAGCTTCCTCCTATATAAATTTCATTAAATTTTTACATATACATTCTAAATGATTTATCTCAAAAATGCAATACTTTTAGTGGATTAATTATTTCCACCATTTTTCTTAATAATACTTTCTGCAATTGACTTAGGAACTGGTTCATAACGATCAAATTGCATAGTGTAATTTCCACGTCCTTGTGTAAATGATCTTAAATCAGTAACATATCCAAACATTTCAGATAAAGGTACACTTGCTTGTACTAAAACAGCGTTTCCTCTTTCTTCTTGTCCTTCAATCATACCACGTCTAGAAGAGATATCTCCCATAACGCTTCCTAAGTATTCAGAAGGTGCAGTGACTTCTACAGCCATAATTGGTTCCAAGATAACTGGATCACATTTTTTACCAGCTTCTTTTAATGCTAAACTTGCAGCTACCTTATATGCCATTTCTGATGAATCGACATCATGGTAAGACCCATCAAATAATGTTGCTTTAATATCTAATACTGGATATCCAGCAATCATACCATTATCTAATGCTTCTTCAAGACCAGCTTTAACAGAACCAATGTATTCTCTAGGGACAGTTCCACCAACTACAGCATCAACGAATTCAAATCCTTTACCTTCATTTGGTTCGAATTTAATCCATACATGTCCGTATTGTCCACGTCCACCAGATTGACGTACGAATTTACCTTCACAATCAGCAGTTTTTCTAATTGTTTCACGATAAGCAACTTGTGGTGCCCCAACATTAGCTTCAACTTTGTATTCTCTCTTTAAACGATCAACGATAACGTCTAAGTGTAATTCCCCAACTCCGGCAATAATTGTATCACCAGTTTCAGGATTTGTAGTGACTCTAAATGTAGGGTCTTCTTCAGCTAATCTTGCTAAACCGTTACTTAATTTATCTTGGTCTTGTTTTGTTTTTGGTTCAATTGCTAATTCAATAACTGGTTCAGGGAATTCCATTTTTTCTAAGATAATGAAATTCTTTTCATCACAGATAGTATCCCCAGTTGTTGTATTTTTAAATCCAACAGCTGCAGCAATATCTCCAGCATAAACTTCGCTAATTTCTTTACGTGTATTAGCATGCATCTGTAAGATACGTCCTAAACGTTCTTTTTTATCTTTAGAAGAGTTTAAAACATATGATCCAGATTCAATATGTCCTGAATATACACGGAAGAATGTTAATTTACCAACAAATGGGTCAGCCATAATCTTAAATGCTAATGCAGAGAATGGCTCATCATCACTTGCATGTCTTTCGATTTCGTTACCATCTTCATCTTCACCTTTAATTGATGGAACATCAGTTGGTGCAGGTAAGAAGTCGATAACAGCATCTAACATTAACTGTACACCTTTGTCTTTATAAGCAGATCCACATAATACTGGGAATAATTCAACAGCTAATACTCCTTTACGGATTGCTGCTTTAATTTCTTCTTCAGTAACTGGTTCTTCTTCTAAGACTTTCATCATTAAATCATCATCAAAAGATGCAGCTGAATCAATCATTTTTTGACGATATTCTTCTGCTTGAGCTTTCATATTTTCAGGAATTTCAGAATAAACAACGTTTTCACCCTTAGCTCCTTCAAAATGAACAGCTTTCATTTTAATTAAGTCAATAACACCTTCAAATGTATCTTCGGCACCAATTGGTAATTGAATAGCTACAGCGTTAGCATCTAATCTTTTTCCAATAGATTCAACAGACATTAAGAAATCTGCCCCAGTTGCATCCATTTTGTTACAGAAGACAATTCGAGGAACTCCATAAGTTGTTGCTTGACGCCAAACAGTTTCTGTTTGTGGTTCAACACCAGCTTTTGAGTCTAATACAGTAACAGCACCGTCAAGTACACGTAAAGAACGTTCTACTTCAACAGTGAAATCGACATGGCCTGGAGTATCAATGATGTTAACACGGTATCCATTCCATTGTGCAGTTGTTGCTGCTGAAGTGATTGTAATACCACGTTCTTGCTCTTGTTCCATCCAGTCCATTTGTGAAGCACCATCATGTGTTTCACCAATTTTATGAATTTTTCCAGTGTAATAAAGAACACGTTCAGTTGTTGTTGTTTTACCAGCATCAATGTGAGCCATGATTCCAATATTACGAGTTTTTTCTAACGAAAATTCACGAGCCATATTTTTCTCCTTTCAAATATTTCCTCTAAATCATATATTACCAACGGAAATGTGCAAATGCTTTATTAGCTTCAGCCATCTTATGAGTATCTTCTTTCTTTTTCACAGAAGCACCAGTTCCATTAGAGGCATCAATAATTTCATTAGCAAGACGATCAATCATGCTTTTTTCGTTTCTTAAACGAGAATAGTTAACTAACCATCTTAATCCTAATGTCATTCTTCTTTCTGGAGATACTTCAACAGGTACTTGATAGTTAGCTCCTCCAATACGTCTTACTTTTAATTCAAGTACAGGCATGATATTGTTGATTGCTTGATCAAATACTTCCATTGCAGGATTTCCAGTTTTTTCTTCAACTTTTTTAAATGCTTCATATAAGATGTTTTGAGCAACACCTTTTTTACCATCAAGCATGATATTGTTAATTAATTTTGTAACTACCTTAGAATTATAAATTGGATCAGGTAGTACATCTCTTTTTGCTACGCGTCCTCTTCTTGACATCAGTTTTTCCTCCTATCTCTTATTTTTTAGGT
Source organism: Massilimicrobiota sp. An142 (assembly GCF_002160725.1). Classification (NCBI taxonomy): domain Bacteria; kingdom Bacillati; phylum Bacillota; class Erysipelotrichia; order Erysipelotrichales; family Erysipelotrichaceae; genus Massiliimicrobium; species Massilimicrobiota sp. An142. Next base: position 5,437 of record NZ_NFLD01000014.1, read on the forward strand.
TTTTTAGCTCCATAACGAGAGCGTCCTTGCATACGATCTTTTACACCAGCACAGTCCATAGTACCACGAATAATATGATAACGAACCCCTGGTAAGTCCTTAACACGTCCTCCACGAATTAACACAACGCTGTGTTCCTGTAAGTTGTGCCCAATTCCTGGAATATATGCAGTTACTTCCATTCCGTTTGATAAACGAACACGGGCATATTTACGTAAAGCCGAGTTAGGTTTCTTTGGTGTCATAGTGGCAACACGAGTACAAACACCACGTTTTTGAGGTGAACTAATATTAGTTGGTTTCTTTAATAATGAGTTGTAACCTCTATTTAACGCAGGTGATTTTGATTTAGATGTTTTTTCACTACGTCCTTTTCTGACTAATTGATTAATTGTAGGCATGTTTTTCTCCTTTCCTTTCTTCTTAACACACAATTCCGGGTGTTTCATTTTTTGATGAGATAAAATGCACTCTTAGTCGAGTACCGAAAGCAATTATATACGACAAAATTTATAAAGTCAACACTTTTTACTCTTTTTATCAAAGAAAAACAAGATCTTTTTTAAGACCTTGTTTCTTTATTTTATTCTGTTGTTGAAAATTCTTCATCAATTTCAGTACTGCTTAACAAACTTTCTGATAAAGTTTCAGCTTGTAAATGTTCAGCTTCTTCTAATTCCTTTTCTTTGCGTGCTTCTTCTAACTCTCTAGCAATCGTTTCAGGTGATTTTAAAGGTCCTCTTAATCCTGTACCAGCAGGTAATAATTTACCAATAATAACATTTTCTTTAAGACCTCTTAATTCATCAACCTTACCTTTAATAGCCGCATCTGTTAAGATTTTTGTTGTTTCCTGGAATGAAGCAGCAGATAAGAATGATTCAGTTTCAAGTGAAGCTTTTGTAATACCTAACAAGATTGGTCTTGCAACAGCAGGATGTTTTCCAGCTTTTAAGGCTTCTTTATTTAATTCAGTAAATTTTTGAACATTAATATGAGTACCAGGTAATGCTCCAGTATCTCCACCTTCAACAATTCTCATCTTCTTCAACATTTGATGAATAATAACTTCAATGTGTTTATCTGAAATTTCAATACCTTGTAAACGATAAACTTTTTGAACTTCTTTCAAGATATAATTTTCTACAGCTTTGACATCAGCAACAGCTAATAATTCTTTTGGATCAATTGATCCTTCAGTAATTTTAGAACCAATACTAACTTCATCACCTACAGAAACTCTTAATTTTGCACCATAAGGTGTTAAATAACTCTTTGTTTCAAGTAAGTTAGAAACCACAACTTCAGCTCTACCATTGTTATCAATGATATTAGAAACTTCACCATCAATTTCAGAAATAATAGATTTTGCTTTTGGATTTCTTGCTTCAAATAACTCTTGAATACGAGGTAAACCTTGAGTGATATCGGCACCACCAGCAACTCCACCCATGTGGAATGTACGCATTGTTAACTGTGTACCAGGTTCACCAATTGATTGAGCCGCCATAATACCAATAGCTTCTCCTAATTCAACTTGTTCACCAGTTGCTAGATTACGACCATAACATTTTCTACAAATTCCATTTTTCGCTTTACATCCAAAAATAGAACGAATTTCAACTTCTTTAATACCTGCATCAGTAATATTCTTAGCAATCGCTTCATCAATCATTTCGCCAGCTTTAACAAGCGTTTCACCTGTTTCAGGATGAACAATATCCTTTTGAGAATAACGTCCCACTAAACGGTCATATAATGGCACAATAACTGAATTATCTGAAGTATTGTACAATTCTGTAACAACAAATCCCTGATCTGTACCACAATCATCTTCAGTAACAATGACTTCTTGAGCAACGTCAACCAAACGTCTTGTCAAGTATCCTGAATCGGCTGTCTTTAAGGCTGTATCAGTAGATCCTTTACGAGCACCATGTGTAGAGATGAAGAATTCAGATGCAGTTAAACCTTCTCTAAATGAAGATTTGATAGGCAACTCAATTGTTTCACCTTTTGGATTAGACATCAATCCACGCATACCTACTAACTGTGTAAAGTTAGAAATATTACCACGGGCACCTGAATCAGACATAATGAAGATTGGATTACGGTCATCAGCTTCAAACTCATCTTTAACGACAGCCTGAACCTGATCTTTAACAGATTCCCATAACTTAATAACGATATTATGTCTTTCTTCATCAGTGATTTTCCCTTTACGATATAATTTCTTGATTACTTCAAGTTTTTCATCAGCTTCATCAAATAAAACGTATTTACTTTGTGGAACCTGAATATCATAAACAGAAACTGTAATACCCGCAATTGTAGAATAATAGAATCCTTGATCCTTTAATTTATCCAACATCGCTGTTGTATCACTAATTTTTGTAGGATCAAACATTTCATTGATAATGTTTCCTAAAGCTTTTTTACCCAATGGTTTAATTAAAGGTTGTGCTTTAATATGTGCTTTAATATCAGTACCCATTGGTACGAAATATTTATCTGGTGTTGCAACTAAATTTTCTTTACTAGAATCATTGATAAATGGGAATGCCCCATCAAAAATCTGGTTAAAGATAATTTTACCAACACTTGTAATTAAATAGCTATTATTTTGTTTTTCAGTAAATGTCTTATTCTTTAAAGATTTTCCTCTAATCGCAATTCTTGTGTGTAAATGTACAGTTTTTGCATCATATGCCATTAAAACTTCATTCACATCTGCAAAAACAGTTCCTTCACCAACAGCCCCTTCATCTTCTAATGTTAAGTAATAGTTACCTAACACCATGTCCTGAGAAGGTGTAACGATAGGTTTTCCATCTTTTGGTCCAAGGATATTGTGAGAACCTAACATTAACTGTCTAGCTTCTTGAATAGCTTCTTCCCCTAATGGAACGTGAACTGCCATCTGGTCACCATCAAAGTCAGCGTTGAACGCTGGACATACTAATGGATGCAAACGAATAGCACGTCCTTCAACCAATTTAGGTTCGAATGCCTGAATACCTAATCTATGCAATGTAGGCGCACGGTTTAATAAGACTGGATGTTCTTTGATGACTTCTTCAACGATTGGCCAAATCACATCATCCATCTTATCAATTAATCTTTCAGCAGCTTTGATATTTGTTGCAATCTGCTCTCTCACTAATCCACTAATCACAAATGGTTTAAATAAATTCAATGCCATTTCACGTGGAATACCACATTGATACATTTTTAAGTCTGGACCAACAGCGATAACTGAACGTCCTGAATAGTCAACACGTTTCCCAAGTAAGTTTTGACGGAAACGTCCTTGTTTTCCTTTTAACGTATGGCTTAATGATTTTAATGGTCTTCCTCCAGCACCTGTAATTGGTTTAGAACGACGTCCATTATCAATCAAAGCATCAACTGCTTCCTGTAACATACGTTTTTCATTTTGGACAATGATTGATGGTGTTCCAAGTTCTAATAATTTCTTTAAACGATTATTACGTGTAATCACACGACGATATAAATCATTCAAATCACTTGTCGCAAAACGCCCACCATCCAACTGTAACATTGGTCTTAAATCAGGTGGAATAACTGGAAGCACATCAAGAATCATCCATTCAGGCTGATTATGTGAAGTTCTAAAAGCTTCAATAGCTTCTAGTCTCTTCAATAATTTAGAACGTCTTTGTCCCTGTGCTTCTTTTAAATCTTTTGTTACTGATTCAAATTCTTCATCTAAATCAACTTTTTGAAGTAAGATTTTAATCGCTTCTGCCCCAGTTTTGGCTTCAAACTGATGACCAAATTTTTCATAACAGTTACGATAATCTCTTTCAGATAAAACTTGTTTATATTCTAAAGGTGTACTTCCTTTATCAGTGACAACATAAGAAACGAAATAAATGATTTCTTCAAGTTGTTTTGGTGACATATCAAGAATAAGCCCCATTCTTGATGGAATACCTTTTAAATACCAGATATGTGCGACTGGAGTCGCAAGTTCAATATGTCCCATACGTTCACGACGTACAGAAGATTTTGTGACTTCGACACCACAACGATCACAGATTACGCCTTTATATCTGACTTTCTTATATTTTCCACAGCTACATTCCCAATCCTTAGATGGTCCAAAGATTCTTTCACAGAATAGACCATCTTTTTCAGGTTTTTGAGAACGATAATTAATAGTTTCAGGTTTTTTAACTTCACCATAAGACCATTCACGAATTTTTTCTGGAGAAGCTAATCCAATCTGGATTGCTGAAAAGTTATTGACATCTGCCATTCATTGTTTCCTCCTATTCTTCGTTACTTTCTTCTTCATCATCAGTGAAGAGTTCATCAATTACAGAATCCAAATCATCAAATGATTCTTCATCTTCAGAGAAATCACCTTCTACCTCAGCCACTTCTTCTTCAGTGACTTCTGGTTGTTCAGGAGTTGTATCAATTGAAGTTGGGAAACGACGTTCTTCATCTTCAATCTTTCTTGCATCTATTTCTTGACCATCTTTATCTAACATACGAATATCTAAAGCTAATGCCTGTAATTCTTTTGTTAAAACTCTAAATGATTCTGGCAAACCAGGTTCAGGTAATTTTTGACCTTTTACAATGGCTTCATAAGTTTTGACACGACCAACAACATCGTCAGATTTAACCGTTAAGATTTCTCTTAATGTATAAGCTGCACCATATGCTTCAAGTGCCCAAACTTCCATTTCCCCAAATCTCTGTCCACCGTTTTGAGCCTTACCACCTAAAGGCTGTTGTGTAACTAATGAGTATGGACCTACTGATCTGGCATGTAATTTATCGTCAACCATGTGGGCTAATTTAATCATATACATAACCCCAACTGAAATATTAGAATCAAAATATTCTCCAGTCATACCAGAAATAACTGGTTGTTTTCCATCAACTGACATTCCAGCTTCTTTCATGATATCCTCAAGATCTTTTGAGTTAATACCATCAAATGCAGGAGTTGCAAAGTACATTCCTAACTCTCTAGCAGCATATCCTAAATGTAATTCCAATACCTGACCAATGTTCATACGTGATGGTACCCCTAATGGATTTAACATGATATCAAGAATTGTACCATCTTCCAAATGTGGCATATCTTCGATAGGTAAGATCTTAGAGATAACCCCTTTGTTACCATGACGTCCGGCCATTTTATCTCCTTCAGAAATCTTACGTTTTTGAACGATATACACTTTAACAACTTTATTAACACCTGGTTGTAATTCATCACCATTTTTTCTAGAGAAGATTTTAATATCATGAACAATACCAGCACCACCATGAGGAACTCTTAATGAATTATCTTTGACTTCTCTTGATTTTTCACCAAAGATTGCTAGTAATAATTTTTCTTCAGCAGATAATTCTGCCTGTCCTTTAGGTGTTACTTTACCAACTAAGATATCCCCTTCTTTCACTTCAGCACCAATCATAATGATACCTTCGCTATTCAAGTTTTTACGGGCATCTTCCCCAACGTTTGAAATATCACGCGTAATTTCTTCAGGACCTAATTTTGTATCACGACATTCAATACTATATTCTTCAATATGAATAGATGTATAAACATCTTCTTTCACTAATCTTTCAGACATGATAACAGCATCTTCGTAGTTATAACCATTCCATGTCATGAAACCAACCAATACGTTTTGCCCAAGGGCTAATTCACCTTGCTCCATAGATGGACCATCAGCTAAAATTTCCCCTTTGACAACTTTATCTCCAGCTTTTACGATTGGTCTATGATTAATACAAGTTCCCGCATTAGAAATCGCGAATTTTGTTAAACGATACTTATGTGGACCTGTATCTTCTTCAACAATAATCTTTTTCGCATCAACATATGTGACAATACCATCTTTTTTAGCCACAACTGCAGCTCCAGAATCTCTAGCAGCCTGATATTCCATACCAGTTCCTACAAGAGGTGTGTGTGGATTTAATAATGGTACGGCCTGACGTTGCATGTTGGCACCCATCAAAGCACGAGTCGCATCGTCATTTTCTAGGAAAGGAATACATGAAGTGGCTACAGAAACAATCTGTTTTGGAGAAATATCAATAAAATCAATTTCTTCAGGCTTAGCCATAATATTTTCTCCCAAATGACGGGCAATAACTTGTTCATCCAAGATTTTTCCATTTTCATCATGTTGAACTTTTGCTTGTGCAATGACATAATTCTTTTCTTCATCGGCTGTTAAATAACGCACATCATTTTCGTCAATCACACTATGATTCACTTTACGATATGGTGTTTCAATAAATCCATATTTATTGATTTTTGCATAAGAAGCAAGTGTAGAAATTAACCCGATATTTGGACCTTCAGGTGTTTCAATTGGACAAATACGACCATAGTGAGAGGCATGAACGTCACGGACTTCATAACCAGCACGATCTCTTGATAAACCACCTGGTCCTAATGCTGATAAACGACGTTTATTTGTTAACTCGGCTAATGGATTAATCTGATCCATAAATTGAGATAACTGAGATGATGAGAAAAATTCTTTCATAGCGGCAGTTAATGGACGAATGTTAGTTAATGACTGAGGAGTGACACTATCAATTTCAGATAATGACATTCTTTCTTTAACGACTCTCTCCATTCTTGATAAACCAATTCTAAATTGATTTTGAATTAATTCACCAACAGAACGTACACGTCTATTTCCTAAATGATCAATATCATCTAATAAACCAATACGACTCATTAAGTTGACTCTATCGTCACTTGCTAAATCTAATGAATCATAAATATCAACAAGATTCAACATATATGAATAGGCAGCAATCATATCAGAAATTGTAATATATTTACAATCTAATGATAAATCTGTCCCAACAACTCTCATTTTCTTTGATTTTGTTTCATCAACATAGACTTCAAGCACTTGAATACGTCCATGTGATTTTAAGAAATCATTTGTTTTAATGTCCATTGTATGAGCTCCAGCCTGGAAAACAGGAGCTAAAAGGTCAACTTTATCTTTTGTTAATAAAGTTCCTTCTTTCATGACAACATTTCCATCTATATCTATAACATCCTGAGCTAAAACACGGTTTGTAATTCTATCTAATAAACTCAATTTTTTGCCAAGTTTAAAACGTCCTGCACGCGCAAGATCATATCTTTTTGCATCAAAAAATCTTGTATATAATAAAGTATTAGCACCTTCTAGCGTTGCAGGTTCTCCTGGTCTTAATTTATTGTAAATTTCAATTAAAGCTTCATCAGTATTGTGAGTTGTATCTTTGGCTAGAGTATTTCTAATAAACTCATGATCACCTAACACTTCAATAATATCTTCATCACTGCTTAAACCTAAAGCACGTAATAAAATTGTACCAGGAATTTTACGTGTACGGTCAATACGTACATTTAAAATATCTTTTGCGTCATTTTCAAATTCAAGCCATGTTCCTCTTGAAGGAATCATGCTTCCTGTAAAGACTGTCTTACCACTTTTATCCATGGCATCAGCAAAATATGCACCTGGTGAACGCACTAATTGTGAAACAATAACACGTTCAGCACCATTAATGATAAAAGTACCAGCATCAGTCATTAATGGAAAATCTCCCATAAAGACTTCGTTTTCTTTAATTTCGCCAGTTCCATTATTCACTAAACGTAAAGTAGCACGAATAGGAGCAGAATAATTTGCATCTCTATCTTTAGCTTCATCTACTGAATATTTTGGCTCATCAAAACGGCAATCAACAAACTCTAAAGTTAAAGTTTCATTAAAATTGCTAATAGGATAAACATCGTTAAAAACTTCTTTGATACCTTCGTTCTTAAACCATTCATAAGAATTTGTTTGGATTTCTACTAAATTTGGTAATTCTAAAGACCCACTAATTCTTGAATAATTACGACGATTAATACGACTTTTTGCCTGAGTTACATTTTTTTCCAAGCCCGCTTCACTCCTTATCAATTATCTCTATCTCCTTATTTAAAGCACGCAAAAAACACTGCTTTTTATATATGAGTAGGCATTTTATTATACTAGCATAGAGGCCAGTTGAAGTCAATACCAAATCATAAATTTCAAAATAACTTTTGAAACAGTAAAAAACAGTGTTATTTTACAGATTTTAAGATAAAGTATCCTTTATCACGTTTTATAATTTCACAATTTCCAAAAACATCTTCCATTTTTTTCTTAGCTGAAGGAGCGCCTTGTTTTTTTTGAATAACAACAAATAATTCTCCTTGATTATTTAAATGATCATATGCTTTTTCTAATATTTCAAAAACAATCTTTTTCCCTGCACGAATAGGCGGATTAGAAACAATAATATCAAATGTATCTTTCACATTTTCATAAACCGAGCTTTTATAAGCAATAATATCATTTTCCTGATTATGTTCAATAGACTCATTAGCCAATGCAATAGCACGTTCATTCACATCAACCATTTCAACATGTAACCATGGATAGACTTTCTTTAAAGAAATACCTAAAGTCCCATAACCACAACCAACATCCAATAATGTTTTTTGATGAGATTGTATATTCATGCTTTCCAATAAAACACGCGAACCATAATCAATACGTTCTTTTGAAAAAACGCCACTATCACTTATAAAAACCAGATGATGTCCTCTATATTGAAAAGAAATTTGTGTTTTTTGAGATTTTAAATCAATATTATTTGTATAATAATGTGTCATCTTCTATTCTCCTAAGATAAAAAGCCCTTTGACAAGGGCTTTTTTATTCCAAGAAATTATTTAACTTCTACAGTTGCACCAGCAGCTTCTAATTGTTCTTTAATCTTAGCTCCTTCTTCTGCAGGAATATCTTTCTTAATTTCAGCTGGAACTTTGTCTACTAATCCTTTAGCATCAACTAATCCTAAACCAGTGATTTCTCTTACTGCTTTGATAACAGCAACTTTAGTAGCACCAACATCAGTTAATGTTACAGTTACGTTAGCAGGTGCAGCATCTGCAGCAGCTTCTCCACCAGCAACAACAGCTACAGGAGCAGCAGCAGTTACATCAAATTTTTCTTCGATTGCTTTTACTAAATCATTTAATTCTAAAATTGTAGCTTCTTCTAAATAAGCTAAGATATCTTCATGTGTTAATTTTGCCATTTTATTTTCCTCCGTTCATTTTTAACTATTCAGCAGCAGCTTCTTCAGCTGCATCTCCACCTTTTGCATCAGCAACAGCTTGAATAACTCTTGCCACTTTTGCAACAGGTTCTTTCATACATGCAAGTAACATTGAGTACATACCTTCACGATTAGGTAATTTTGCCACTGCCATAACTTCTTCTTTTGGTAAGAATTTACCTTCGATATAAGCAGCTTTAATTTGTAATGCTTCATGGTCTTTTGCAAAATCAGCTAAGATTCTTGCAGGAGCCACTGCATCATCTTTACCAAACGCTAAAGCATTTGGACCAACAAGGTATTCTTCTAATTCGTTCATACCTTCTTGTTCAACAGCTCTTTGAACTAATGTGTTTTTATAAACTTTAAATCCCACATTTTCAGCTCTTAAAGCTCTACGTAATTCAGTAACTTCAGCCACTGTTAATCCACGATATTCTACAACAACTGTTGATTGTGAAGCTTTTAATTGTTCACTAATTTCAGCAACAACCTGTTGTTTCGCTTCTAAGATTTCTTTTGACATTGTTACACCTCCTATTGATTTTATATATGCAACAATATATCCGTGAAAAACTCCCTCAGTAAACACGAGGGAGTTGTCAATTCTTTGACAATATCACCTCGGCAACTTCATTAAGGTTTCCCCGTTGCTGTCTACGGTATATTGATTGCGTCTTTTTGTTATGACTTCAATTACATTGAAGCAACTTTTACTGAAGGACCCATAGTTGAAGAAACAACGATGTTCTTCATATAAGTTCCTTTTGCAGAAGATGGTTTAACTCTTAATAATAAGTCGTAAACTGTTTTAAAGTTTTCTGCAAGTTTTTCATCATCGAAAGATACTCTTCCGATTGGCATATGAACATTACCATCTTTATCAGTACGGTAAGTCACTTTACCAGCTTTTGTTTCTTGAACAGCTTTTGCTACATCCATAGTGACTGTTCCAGTTTTAGGGTTAGGCATTAATCCTTTAGGCCCTAAAATACGTCCTAATTTTCCTAATTCAGCCATCATGTCAGGTGTTGCAATCATAACTTCGAAATCAAGCCATCCTTTTTGGATATCTTCAAGAATTTCTTTTCCACCTACAACATCTGCTCCAGCAGCTTTAGCTTCTTCAACTTTAGCTCCTTGAGTGACAACTAAAACTTTTTTAGTTTTTCCAGTTCCGTGTGGTAATACAACTGCACCACGTAATTGTTGATCAGCATGTCTTGTATCTAATCCTAATTTAAATACAACATCCACACTTGCATCAAAATTAACTTTACTTGTTTTCTTTACTAAAGCAACTGCTTCATCAATTGGGTAAGCTTTACCTTTTTCAATAAGAGCAGCGGCTTCTTGATATTTTTTACTTCTTTTAGCCATTTTCTTATCTCCTCTTCATTAAATTAAGCATCTAAGCCTTCAACTTTTACACCCATATTACGAGCAGTACCAGCTACGATTTTCATAGCTCCTTCTAAATCGTTAGCATTTAAATCAGGCATTTTGTATTCAGCGATTTCTTTTAATTTTTCAGCTGATAAAGTTGCAACTGTTTGTTTAGAATCAGAAGCAGCTTTCTTAATTCCACATGCCTTTTTGATCATTTCTGCAGTTGGAGCAGTTTTTAATACGAAATCAAAACTTTTATCTTCATAGATTGTCAAAACAACTGGTACAGTTTCTCCCATACGATCTTTAGTTTGATCGTTGAAAGCAGTACAGAATTTTGGCATCTGAATTCCAGCACCTGCTAAAGCTGGCCCTGGTTTTGCTCCCCCAGCAGGGAATTGAATTTTCATAACTCTTGTGACTTTTTTACTCACGCGACACACCTCCTATAAAAATTTGTCCGTGCTGTGGTACAGGACAGTCAATCCTCCCACGCATAGTAACACATATTGCGTCGTTTAATTATTATACATAATCTATTAAGGAATGCAATAGTTTTTTATTGAATAAATCAACTTTTTTATCAAAAAAAGACCATATTTCAGGTCTTTTCATTATAATTCAACTTTTTCTAACTGAACAAGCCCAATTTCCATTAAATTTTGATTACCTAAGAAATCAATCAAAACAGAAGCTTCTTCTTTTTCATGATCAATAGATTCCACTTTTCCCTGTTTTCCAGCAAATGGACCAGAAACAACACGAACTTCATCACCAACACCAAAATCAACTTCAACTTGAGATGTTTTGATACCCATACTTTTTAAAATAGGATCAATTTCTTCCTTAGGTAATGGGAATGGTTTCGCTCCACCACCAGAAGATCCAATAAACCCAGTTACTCCTGATGTATTACGAACAATATACCATGCTTCATCTGTCATGATCATTTCTACCAGTACATAACCAGGAAACATATTTTTCGTTTTATTAATTTTTTTACCATCTTTGATTTCAGTTTCTACGTGTTCAGGAATCACAATATTAAATAAACAGTCCTGTAATCCCATTGATTCAACACGTTTTTCTAAATTTTCTTTAACTTTATTTTCATGACCTGAATATGTATTCACAACATACCAGCGTCTTCCTTCATCATTCATTCCAGACATCTTAATTCAACCCCAATGCTTTTAAAATTAATGCAATAACTGCATCGCTACCATAAAAGTAAATTCCAAACAAAAAGCAAAAAGCCAAAACAACAACTGAATTATAAGCCAATTCTTTTTTTGTTAACCAATGAATATTCTTGATTTCAGCACGAATACCCTTTAGTGTACACCATTCTTTGATTTTCATGTCTACCTCCTATTTTGTTTCTTTATGGATTGTATGTTTTCCACATTTTTTACAATATTTTCTTAACTCAAGTCTTTCTACATTTAATCTTTTATTTTTAGTGACTGAATAATTACGTGATAAACACTCACTACAAACCAAGATTACTTTTTGTTTCATGTTCATCACTCCTTTACCGTTAATATAATTTAACATATTTATTTTAGCTCGTCAATGGCAACTATTTTCTTTGAATAGCGATAAACCGCATTATAGACACTTTTTACTGAAATATGAAGCTTTTTTGCAATTTCTACTTCGTCATAACCAGCCTTTTTGTAATTCATAACCATCTTTTCACGTTGTGATGTTTTGGCATCAATCTGTAAAGCATAGTAAGTAGCTGTTTCTTTAACAATCAGATGAACTTCAGGCTGATAACGTTCATGAATATCAGCGACCAGATCTATATAGCGTGTATCTTCATCTTCACTCGTATAACTATCCAAGGAAAGAATTGTCATTCCTGCACGATAACAAACATCCTTATTCACACGCATTAAACTTAAAATACGTTTGGTAATAGCAATCTTCATAAATGTCGATAAGCTTGCTTTTTGGTCATCACGATAACTATCCAGAATATCATGAAAACCCATCATAGCCATTTGAATAAAATCTTCATATTCATAACCATTTATAAAATATTTTGTAAAAGCTAATACCCATTTTGAAACTCTGCGATAATAGCGTTTATAAAGTATATCTTGAGCTTCCTCACTGCCACATCGCATTAAATAAACCAATTCATCATCATAGTTGTAGCCTTGCATGCTACCTCCTTTCTACTTTAAAGGATGACGTGAATTGTAAATCTGATAAAGTATAATCGCTGAAGCAACAGAAGCATTTAAAGACGTAACATGTCCCGTCATAGGTAAAACAACATTCATATCACAATGCTTTTTAACCAGACGTGATATACCAAACCCCTCTGAGCCAATCACAACGACAAGAGGCATATTGTAATCAATGGCACGATAGTCCTGTGATTCATCTAAGTCACAACCAACAACCCAAAAACCTTTTTCCTTTAAATCGTCTAAAGTTCTTGATAAATTCGTCACTTGTGCAACTTTCACATAATCAATGGCTCCAGTAGATACTTTAGCTACGGTTGCAGATAATCCTACACTCCTATTTTTACCAATAATAACACCATCGACTTCAATAGCATCACAAGTTCTTAAAATAGCTCCTAGATTATGTGGATCTTCCAAACCATCAAGCATCAGCAACAATGGTTGTTTCCCTTGTGGAATAGCATTTAAAATTTCTTCAAGCGTATAATAACGATAATCTTGTACTGCTGCCACAATACCTTGATGAACAACAGATCCAACAAGTTGATTTAACTCATCTTTATGACGCACCATATGCACCTTCACATGTTTAGCTTTTGCAAGGGAAAGAACTTTATCATCTTTTGCATTTTTCATCAAATAAACCTCATAAACTGGTTTATTTCCCTTTAAAGATTCTATAACTGTGTTTTTTCCATAAATATATTGTGTCATATTTTTCACTCCATGCGTCTCAAATTTTTCTCATGTTTTTCTCATTTTCACAAACAAATAATTTAAATAACTCAAAAATTTCTGTTATTCTCTCTTGCTTCTTTAATAAATACAAATGTCCTATCAACGCTTCAAAACCTGTCGACTGATTATAAATAAATACTGATGTATTTTTCGGTACATGTCGACTCTTCGCATTTCTCCCTCTTTTATAAATACTTATTTCTTCTTCACTTAACCATTGTTTCAAAATAGCTTCCTGCATAAATGCCGCCTGAGCTTTGGCACTGACAAATGACTTAGAGGCCTGCTGTAATAAATCTGGCTTCATGATGCCTTTTTCAACCAATAGATATTCTCTCACATAAACCTCAAAAACACTATCACCTAAATACGCTAAAGCTAATACATTTATTAATTCTGGTTTCATTATAAAATTCCTTTATTCTGTAATTCTTGTCTTAATAAATCTGCCTGTTCAAAATTCTTTGCACTTTTTTCTTTTTGCCATTGCTGATATAAAGCAATTTCACTATCACTTAACTGTTTTGGATTATAAACAAATCCCATTGTATCTAACATACACAGCAACGTCTGATAATTCTTTGATATTTCTAAATCATCTTTTTCTTTGACTCTCATCAATTGATTCAAAACTTTCACTTGTCCTAAAATTTGTGACAATGCTAATGAAGTATTCAAATCATCACTCAATGCTTCCACCATTTGATCCACAATATTTTTATAATAATCTTTATGATCAATATGTTGAATCTGTAAATATAAAGACACTTGTTTAATAATATTTTCTACTTTTTCAACTTCTTTTTTCACATTATTCAAAACTTCATCTGTAAAATTCAATGGATTACGATAATGTGTAGAAAGCATGAGCCATTTATAAACATTGCAGCCAAGCTGTTCTAATAAATCTTTAGCCCATAAAACATTTCCTAAAGATTTTGACATTTTCTGATTATTAATATTAATCATCTGATTATGCATCCAGATATGTGCAATCGGATGATGATGACATGCCATAGACTGTGCAATTTCATTTTCATGATGTGGGAATTTTAAATCCTGTCCACCACCATGAATATCAATGCGTCCATTTTCAAAGATATCATTAATCATAACAACACATTCTGTATGCCATCCTGGTCTTCCTTTAGACCATGGACTATCAAATTGAATTCCTTCATCTGTTTTTTTCCATAATGCAAAATCTGTTGAGCTTTCTTTTTTATCATTATCATCCACACGTTCACTTGCTCCAGCAATCAAATCTTCAATTTTAATCCCTGATAACATCCCATATTCATGTATTTTTGTAACTCTAAAATAAACATCGCCATCAACTTCATATGCATATCCCTGTTCAACAAGACCAGCAATAAAATCAATAATAGGCTGCATCGTTTCAGTTACACGTGGAGCATAAGTTGGAAACAACAAATTTAAACCTCTACGAACATCTTCATAGGCTTTAATATATTTATCTGTTAATTCTTTTTCACTGACACCTTCTTCTTTAGCAGCTTTTATGATTTTATCATCTACATCCGTAAAATTAGAAACAAATGTCACCTTATAACCTAAATATTCAAAAGTTCTTCTCAATATATCAAACACAATCATTGGACGTGTATTACCAATATGCACATAATTGTAAACCGTTGGTCCACAAACATAAATACTGACTTCTCCCTTTTTAATTGGAACAAACTCTTCCTTTTGATTTGTGAGTGAATTAAACAGCTTCATTTCCTTTCCTCCTTAAATAAAAAAGCATATGATAAAGATTTCACTTCTATTAACCTTATCAAATGCTTTATTAACTCTTTATCTATCAATACTATAACAAATTCATATGAGTTAATCAAGATTAATGATGAACTGTCAAAGATTCTAAATACTGTAAAGCCACTCCACTTTGTTCATCATATACATTTTCTGGAGCTTGATAACTATAAATATAACTTGCTTCCTCAGTAAAATATACCATTTGTACAAATTTCATACCCGAAGCCTGATAAGTCCCTGTAAACTGATAACACTCGATACCACTTGGAATAACTTCCTTATAATAATAAACATCAATGGCACCTTCTTCTTCCAATTGTCCTCCATATAATTGAGGCAATTCATTTAAAACATTATCCGTATCATCAATGATTGTTGCGTAAATATACATTTCATCATTTTTTGTAAATCGAACATCTTTTTGATTTTCATTGTTCACATTTAATTGAAAATCTTTAGGGTAATAGAAGGAAACCTGATCAGCGACTTCATAAAGAGTTCCATCTCTTTCTAAAGATATATCTGTTTTCTCCTTTTCACATGCAAAAAGAGTCACAACCAATAATAAAACCGCCAAAATTTTGATTGAGATCTTCATTTTCCTCCCTCCTTATGGAAACATTGTACTAAACTCAACTCTGAAAATCAAATAAAATTTCTTTATCAAACAAAAGAGATAGGTTTCCCTATCCCCTTTATTAATCTAACAATGAATTAAAAACTTTCAAATAGGCATCAGCACTTTTATCCCAATCAAGTTTCGCTTCCATTGCACGATGAACCAATCCTTGCCATTTTTCTTTATCCTGATAAACCTTTAATGCATAGTCAATAATGTCCATCATTTCATGTGCATTATAATTTTTAAAGCTGAATCCATCACCTGTATTTTCATACTCATTATATGGTTCCACGCTATCCTTTAATCCACCTGTTTCTCTGACAATTGGTATTGTTCCATAACGAAGTGACATCATTTGTGATAAACCACAAGGTTCAAATAATGATGGCATCAAGAACATATCACAACCAGCATAGATACGACAAGATAAACCAAAGTCATATTTAAGATTTAATGATAACTTTTGATTATGATAAGCTGCTATTCCTTTAAGTGGTTCTTCATATTTTTGATCACCAGCACCTAAAATCACAACTTGAACATCACGTTTCATCAATTCTTCCATACGATTAATAATTAAATCTAATCCCTTTTGCCAAGTCAATCTTGTGACAATACCAATTAATGGGACATCTTTATTTTCTGGCAATCCACATTCTTTTTGTAAAGCTAATTTATTAATAACTTTCTTTTCATCAACATTTGTAATGTCAAAATGTTCTACAATTTCAGGATCTGTGGCAGGATTGATTGTTTCATAATCAATACCATTTAAAATACCATACAAATCATGACGACGCATTTGTAAGATATTCTGTAATCCTTCACCAAAGCTATCTGTTAATATTTCTTTAGCATAAGTTGGTGATACAGTCGTAATAATATCACTATAATAAATAGCCGCTTTCATCATATTGAAACATCCATCATTACGGCAGTTACCATTATAATAGAGATAATTATCTAATCCAAAATGATCACTTAACAATGCAGGATCACATTTTCCCTGATATGCAATATTATGGATTGTGAAAACAATTTTAATACCTTGATAATATTCATAATATGCATATCTTTCTTTATATAATGTGGCAATCATGGCCGTTTGCCAATCATGTAAATGTAAGATGTCTGGTTTAATATCAATGTGTGATAACAATTCTAAAACTGCAAAGTCAAAAAATGCAAATCTTTCATTATCATCATCATAACCATATAAACCAGGTCTTCTAAAGTATTGTTCATTATCAATGAAATAATAAGTGACACCATCATATTCAGCTTTAAAAACACCACAATAGCATTTTCTCCAACCAACCCAGATATCATAGTTTGTCACATATTCAATTGTATCTGCCAATTTCATATCCTGATATTTAGGCAAAACAACAATACATTCATGTCCTTTTTGAACAAGTGCTTTTGGAAGTGATCCTAAAACATCTGCTAAACCACCTGATTTAATATAGGGATTCGCTTCACTTGTTGCAAATACGATTTTCATTATACAACATCCCCTTCTTTAACATAAAGTGGTTCTCCTTCACCAATAAGCTCTGTTTTCTTTTCTACACGAGCATCTTTATCAATAACTACATTTTCCAAATGAGCTCCTGCGCAAACTTTAGAACCATTTAATATAATACAATTTTTCACAACGGCATTTTTACCAATTGTAACATTTCGTGATAAAATACATCCATCAACTTCACCATCAATGATAGCCCCATTAGCCACAAATGATTTTTTAACAACAGCATTCTTTAAATATTTTGTAGGTGGTGTATCATTTGTATTGGTAAAGATTGGCCAAGTACTCTTAAAGACTTGTGTTGAAACATCCATATCCAAGAATTCCATGCTCACTTTATAATAAGCTTCATAAGAATCAATGCATCTTGCAAAACCTTTATATTCATAAGCCATGATTTTTCTTTCATCACATAAGTAAGCAAGTGTATCTCTTAAATTAAAGAATGAACTAATCTTTTGAGCATAGCTAATTAATTTTAATAATGTCTTTTTATTAATAACATATGTTTCTAAAGAAATATTTCTCTCTTTTCTATTTCCTTTATTATTCTTGATTTCCATAACTTGTTTACCTTTTAAACGTAAGAAATCAGAACCAACAAATGTTTCATCAGCATTATCGATTTTTTGATAAACCATTGTAATTTCAGCACCAGATTTTGCATGTGCATCAACAACATCAGCATAATTCATTGTTGTAATAATATGAGCTGGTGCAATCACAACATAATCTGCTTTTGATTTTTCAAGAAAAGCAATATTTTCCACAATATTATTAATATCATGATTATACATTGAACTATTTGCATATTTTTCATTATATAAAAGTGAAACTCCTCCAGATTTAGAGTTAAAATTCCAAGAGTTTCCATTTCCTAAATGTTTAAACAATGATCTTGGTTTTTCTTTAATAAGAATACCTACTGTATCCACATTAGAATTTGACATATTTGATAAAACAAAATCAATAATTCCATAACGACCTAAAAAGCTTACTGAAGCTACTGGTCTTTTTTCTGTTAAACCTTTATATGAAACATCAGAGTGTAAATTTATATATCCAACTACTTTTGCCATCTCGTTAACCCCCTCTTATTATGCATTGTCACTGACAAGTTCCACTTCTTTAGCTTCTTTATTGATGACGTCAGTTGATTTAATGACAACACCTTCATCAACAATAGCTTTGTAGATTTCTGCACCCTCTTCTACCAATACACCTGGCATTAAGACAGAATCAACAACCTTTGCACCTTCACCGATATATACATTGTTGAATAAGACAGAACCTTCTACATCGCCATTAACGATACAACCTTGAGTAACAAGTGAATGCTTAATTGATGCTTCTTCACCAATAATTTGAGGTTTACTCAATGTATCTTCAGTATAGATTTTCCAATCCTTTTTCACATTATAAAGATCTAACTCTTTATCATCTAACAAGTCCATATTGGCTTGCCATAAACTTTCCACAGTTCCAACATCTTTCCAATAACCAGAGAATTCATAAGCATATAATTTTTTCTTATCTTCTAACATCATTGGAATGATATTCATACCAAAATCATGTTTACTATTTTCATCTTTTGCATCTTCAATCAAATATTTTCTTAATTCTTTATAAGTAAAGATATAAATACCCATAGATGCCAAAGTTGATTTTGGTTTTTCAGGTTTTTCTTCAAATTCATAAATTGAACCATCTTTATTTGTATTCATAATACCAAAACGACTTGCTTCTTTTAAAGAAACATTTAAAACAGCCACTGTTAAATCAGCACCTTTTTCTTTATGTGCTGCCAACATTTCAGCATAATCCATCTTATAAATATGGTCTCCTGATAAAATCAAAACATATTCAGGATCATATTGATCTAAGAAACTGATATTCTGATAAATGGCATCAGCTGTTCCTGCATACCATGTTGCTCCAACTCCACCTCTTTCACGAGCTGGTAAGATAGCAGCTAATGAGTTATTTCCATCAAGTCCCCACTTAGTTCCAGCACCTACATATGTTCCAAGCAAGACTGATTCGTATTGTGTCAAAACTCCAACAACATCAATTCCAGAGTTCGCACAATTACTTAAAGGAAAGTCTATAATTCTATACTTTCCTCCAAAATGTACAGCAGGTTTCGCTACTTTTGCAGTTAATGCTTCAAGACGTGTTCCACGTCCTCCAGCTAAAATCATCGCAACAATTTCTTTTCCCATAATTTTTCCTCCTCAATTGTGATTGTGAAAGTGCTTACCTATACCTCTATTTTATCACAATCTTTTTTAAAAAAATACTATTTCATGTCAATTTTAATTAAAAATTTTTATCAAATTTTTATCAATTTCATCCTATTTTTAAATAATATTGAACTCATCAATATTTTTTTATTTTTAGCAACTTTTCTAAATTTTTTCATATAGTGAATAGAGGTGATTAGAATGTCTCCTAGAATCTTATACAACGATTCTGATGTTGATTTACTGGCACGCATTATGAAAGCTGAAGCATTAGGTGAAGGTGAAGAAGGTATGTTGATGGTCGGTAATGTTGTCGTAAATCGTGTCGTAGCTAACTGCGATGTTTTTAAAGATACACGCACAATTTCTGAAGTTGTTTATCAAAAAAATGCTTTTTCTGGGGTCGGACAACCATTATTCAATCAACCTGTTAACGCCAAAGAAAAAGAACTGGCTTTACGCAATATTGATGGTTATCGTATTGAACCAGCTACAAATGCCTTATGGTTTAAAAATCCTGGCAGCAATGTCTCATGCCCCCAACAATTTTATGGCGAACTCAGCGGACGTTACAAAAATCACTGTTTCTATGCACCTGGTGCTAAATTAAATTGCGACTTATAGGAGGATATATGGATACAAACAATCAAACAATCGTTCCCGGATCTCAAACTTCATCTCTACCAACTCCCATTTCTGAACAGACTTATTTAGAAAATATTTTACGTTTAAATATCGGAAAACTTGGTACTTTTTACTTCACATATACTGGCAGTGAAGACTGGCGCGATCGTATATACAAAGGTATTATCGAAGAAGTAGGACGTGACCATTTTGTCGTACGTGACCCAAAAAATCAAAAATATTATATTTTTCAGTTTGTCTATTTCGTTTGGGCCGAATTTGATGAACCTATCAATTTTAATACACGATAGCAATTAAAAAAACCAATAAAGTTTCGTTCTTTATTGGTTTTTATTCACTTACTTTCTTTAATTCCTGATTTTTTAATTCAATCAGATATTTTCTCACTTTCGAGATAAAATGCAATGACCCCGTTACCACAATATGCTGTTTTTTTATATAAGCTGTCTGCATAGCCTCAATATAACTTTTAACAATTGTTAATTGAGGACGTGGTTCTATGGTCGATAAATCAATAGCTCTTTCATCCTGAAACGTTGTCACATAGACAGGATAACCTGCTTTTAACATTTCATCAATCATCTCATCAACATCACGATCATTCAAACAAGAAAAGACAATCGCTACATCCTTTTCTTTTTTGACTCTTAATGTCTGCAACAAAGCTTGGATTCCAGGCATATTATGTGCTCCATCAATATCAACCTGTACATCATGATAAGATAATGTTTCATAACGCCCTTTCCATGAAGCCTGTTCAATCGCTGGTTGTGTAACAACAGGATCAAACTTAATAAGTTTTGAAGCAATAGTTAAAGCAAGTCTGGCATTTGTTACCTGATAGATTCCTTGATTTTCCAAGGTAAATGCCATATCACGATATCTAAAATGAAATGGATAACGTGACACCTGATATTCTGGAACGACATACATCACTGCTCCCATAGCATCACATTGTTCTTGAAATCTTGCTAGAATTGTTCCCTTTGTCTCACTGGTAATAAACATCTGATTCGGTTTTATGATACCCATTTTTTCATTAATAATATCATAAATATCCCCTAATTGTTTTTGATGATCAAGCCCTATATTCGTAATGGCACTGACAATAGGATCAATGACATTCGTTTTATCATTCAAACCGCCAATACCCGTTTCAATGATACGATAATCCAAATCTAAAGATTGAAAATAAGCCAACATGATTAAGACATCAATTTCAAACATAGATAACTGATCTTCTTCAATGATGCGATAATATTGATTCACGTATTTCAATAAATCTTCATCACTTATAGGAATATCATCAACACGAATACGATCATTATGACTGATCAAATAAGGTGATGTAAAAGTTCCAACTTTATACCCATGAGCATTTAAGATACTTCTTAAATAATTCACAGTTGAACCTTTTCCATTGGTTCCAGCAATATGTATCATATTTTTTTGTTTCATTAAAATGTGACATTTATTTAAGGTTTCTCGAAATTGATCAATTGTTCTTTTACTTCTTTTTGATTCTATATATGCAATGGCATCATTCACATGAGTAAACATTAACGAATCCTCCAATCTATCGGTTCTATCCCTTGACTTATTAAAAACTGATTCGTTTTAGAAAAAGGTTTCGAACCAAAAAAACCACGATAAGCTGATAAAGGTGAAGGATGAGGGCTAGTAATGACACAGTGTTTGGTCTGATCAATCATTTTCGCTTTATCAATAGCCTGTCTTCCCCACAATATAAATACTAATGGCTTCTCTCTTTGATTCATAGCCTCAATAATATGATTGGTGAAAATTTCCCATCCTTTTTCTTTATGAGAATTAGCACGATGAGCTTGTACTGTCAAAACAGTATTTAATAATAACACACCCTGATGTGCCCACGCAGATAAATCACCATGACGAGGAATATCAATTCCAACATCATCATGTGCTTCTTTATAAATATTAACCAGACTCGGTGGAATTTGCACACCCTTTGCGACACTAAAAGCCAAGCCATTAGCCTGATGTTCTTCATGATAAGGATCCTGCCCAATAATGACAACTTTAATATCATCATAATCTTTAAAATTAAAGCAATGAAAAATACGATTGCGAGGTGGATAAACCGTATGTATCTGATATTCATGATTCACAAAAGCTTCTAACTGCTGATAATAAGGCTGTTGACGTTCATGATCAATAATTGTTTTAAAATCCATTAAAGAATAAACCTTTCTACAATTTCAGCAATGACACCTTCATTATTGTCTGCTTTTGTGACAACATCACAAACTTTTTTCACATCTTCCACAGCATTACTAGCTGCAACTGATAAACCAGCAACTTCTAACATTGGTAAATCATTATAATTATCCCCTACAGCAATGCATTCAGATAAATCAACACCAATGATTTGAGCTAAATGTTTTAATCCCTGTCCTTTATCCACACCAATCTTATTAAATTCCATATAACGATTAGAAGAATAGCTCACTGCACACATTCCCTCAGTGATAGCTTTCATTTGAGGTTCCAGACTCATTAAATAAGGTACATCTGTATTTTGGAAAAGGATTTTTGAGATAGGCTCATTCTTTAGAAAATCCATTGTATTTTCAGTCATGATTTCACATTCAACCTGTTGTTCACGAATACGCTTCGCTTCAGATTCAGATAAATTATAAACATATACTTTATCCTTTGTATAAATATGCTGGCAGACATCTTGCTGTAAACCAAATTCAAAGATTTCTTTTGTCTTTTCAAAAGAAAGTCCTTCAAAATATAAAAGCTTATTATCTTTGTTTTCTGTTAAAGCTCCACCATTGAAAGATAAGACATATTCTTGTGGTATATCATACAATCCTAATAATTTTAAATCACGTTGAATAGACATGAAACCACGCCCAGTTGCTGGGACAAATTTCACTCCTTTTTCTTTCGCCATTCGTATAAAATCAATATTTCTCTGACAGATCTTATGTTGATCATTCAACAATGTTTCATCCATATCACTTGCGATCACTTTATATTTCACTTTTATTTTTCCCCCTTTAAAATAAATTTTTCAATCACTTCTTTAACAGCTCCCTGATCATAGTCCACCGTTGTAACATAATCACTGATGGCTTGAATATCTTGAGCTCCTCCAGCCACACAAACACCTAAACCAGCTTCCTGAATCATCGAAACATCATTATAATTATCACCAATCGCAATCACATTTTGTTTATCTATATGAAGATAATTAGCTAACCATTTCAATGCTGCCCCTTTACTGACACCTAAAGGATTAAATTCCAGATAACGATATGATGAATAACTGATTGAAAACTGTTTTTTGATATCCTCTGGTAAATCTTGTTCAACACTCTTTAAATAATCCATATCAGGTTTGACATATAAAAATTTCGCAATCTTTTCATTTTTTAAAAAATCCATATGATAATCATCTATAACCGTAAACGCTGCTTTTTGAGCTTTTTTTCTTGCAATCTCCGTTGGATCTGGTTTAAATAAATAACAATGATTTAATGTAAAAATCATAATACATACATCATAATTTTCTCCTAAGTCAAAAAGTTGTTTAGCCTGATCAAAAGTTAATCCCTGAAAAGACAATATTTGAGCATTTTGATTTTCTACAATCAGCCCACCATTAAAACAAATAGAATATTCATGGGCTTGCTTGGCTGTTCCAATTTCTTCAAGAATATCTTCAATCATTGAAAATGAGCGTCCCGTCGCTGGAACAAACTTAACATCCTTAAGCTGTCTGATAGCTTCCTGATTAAACTTAGGAACATGATGATTGACTAACAATGTTTCATCTAAATCGGATAAAATCATTTGATACATGATCATTCCTCCCCATATAAAAATGCCATGAATAGAGGCACTCTTTGACGCCATTCGCTTTCATTATGTCCAGCCCCTTCAAAATAATGGGCTTCCAGATGTTCTATTCGAGATTGTAATTGCTCGTAAATGATTTGATTGCTTTCTATGTACCATTGATTAATCTTTTGATCATCACCACTTTCAAATTCACCCAAGTCCAAATAAAAACGATTATCCTGACTATATTGTTGATGCCTGATCACATCTAAAAATTCATCAACATAAAACCAGAAAGCGGTAGATAAAGCCGCACACTTTTTAAAAACATCAGGATAACGAAGAGCCCCATAAGCACTAATGACTGCCCCCATAGAGCTACCCACAATACCAGTATTTTCTTTTTGGGTACGGAAACGTTGATCAATATAAGGTTTAAGCTCATCTTTTAACCAATCAATATAAGCTTTTCCTTCTCCACCAATAATCATGCCTTTTTGACCCGTTTCCTGATAAGACAATGCTTCATTAATCTTCCATGGACCATACTCATCCATACGTTTAAAACCTGTTTCATTGCATGGAATGGCGACAAGGATGATTTCTATTCCTGTTTGTTTGACATACTCTAAAAATCCCCAACTTATACCACAATAAGAGGAATAATCAAAGAAAGCATTTTGTCCATCTTGAATATAAAGAACAGGATAATCTTTATTTTGTTGATAATAATCATCTGGTAAATATACAATAATTTCACGTTCTCGCTGTAATGTTTTCATGGGAAAACAAAAAGATACAAACATTTCACAACCTCCTTTGATAAGACAAAAAAATAAGCCCGAGCTTATTTTTTTGTTTCTGGTAATTTAATAACCTCTTCTCCATCATCAGGAAAAATATATTGCTCTCTGGCATATCTGGCAACATAATCATCATCCGCTAAAAGTTCCACTTCTTCAGATAATTCTTTCTTTTCCTTTTCTAATTCTGCCTTTCTTTCTTCTAGTTGTGCGAGCTGCTGCTTTTGACCTATGACACGATAAGCATTCACTCCTAGGGTATAAATCAGCAAAGCAGAAAGACCAATATAGACAAAGCCTAAGAGTTTTTTATATCTTGGTGTTTTCTTTTTTGCCATTTTCTCTTCATCCTTCCTATTCTTTTTTGTATTATACCATTAATACAACGAAAAAAGAAGATAAAAGGTGAGAATATTCTTTTGAAAATAGATACAATCTTTTCTAAAAAGTACAAAAGATAATACGCATAATAATGACTATATAACAAATATCCCATCAACATAAAAATAAAAAAATAAAGTCTTAAAATTCCTTCATTCAAGAACACCAAACCATAGAAATAAAGCATTCCAAAACAGATACCTATCAGACATTGACAAATGTATCTTAAAAACATGGGAACACCATACAACAAACGATTCATGATATGATAAACACCCGTCATGACAAAACCAAATAAAAAGGAATAAAACAGACATTGAAACTGTACAATTAAAGACATTATTTCAAGAGTTTATTAAACATTTTTTCTTTAGGATGTTGCTTTTTCTTATCTGAAACATAACTGATACTATCAATATTGCCACGAATACTGACTTCATTTTGATCTTGATCTAAACGCACTAACGTCAGTTCACTTCCTGTAATATTTAAATAACCTAGGGATGTTTCAATCAAAAATTCATATGCATCAAAACTTTCTATTTTTTTAACTCCTGTTAACTCTAAACTTTTACGATCTTTTAAACATACATGATGATAAGGCGTCTGTTCAAAATGTAAACTATTATCCATATTCAACCCTCCTACATCAACATATGTATATCAAAAAGAATTATGCTAAAAAGAGGTCTACAAAATTGTAACCTCTGGCTTTTTCTTCTCTTCTATAATTTCATATAACATATGACTATCATCTTTTAAAACATGTTCTCTTAATTCTTTGACTTTCACCGCAAGAATACTACGTCCAAATTCTACTTCAATGATGTCATCTATCTTTAATTGAGTGGATGGTTTTGCGACCTTTCCATTCACTTTAACACGTGAAGCTTCACTCATTTCTTTGGACAAAGTTCTTCTTTTAATAATTCTTGATACTTTTAAAAATTTATCTAAACGCACGATTCTATTTCCTCCTCAATAATATCTTTCACAAAATCCAGCAAAGTCTGATCCATTAAATAATAAGGTGTCTGATGACTTAACATAATCAAAGCCCCTTGTATTTCCTGTTCACAAAGCAATGGATAAATAGTCACTTGTTCCTGTTTACCATAAAATTCCATCGTCGTTTCAATATGCTGTTCTTTTTGATCTAATAATAATAGAAAATCTTTTGTTAAATCACGTCTTTGATATTTAGCCAGTCCATCTGATGAACAGACCACAATACATCTTTTATCACACAGTAAAAATGTATTATGGTACTTACTATAAAGACGTTCTAATAAGATTTGAATTGTGGGACTTAATTTATGCAAGATAGAAAATTTTGTTAAAACAATGTGATTATGTTCTACTGCAAACGAAACACTTTCTCCTTCTTTCAACATTAACTGTTTTCTAATTTCTTTAGGAATAACAATTCTTCCCAAATCATCAATTCTTCTAACCATTCCAGTTGTTTTCATGACTCTTTCACCTCAAATATTCATTTGATATTAGTATATCCACTCCCAATTCTTTTAATCTTTGATATTCTTTAAAATCAGGAATTGTCCATGAAGCAACAAGAATATTGTGTTGTTTTAATTGTTTGATTCTTTGGCTATTTAAAAAATCATAACGTGGATGAAAAGCACCAATATGATATTTGAGAAGCTCCTGATATTTTTTATCATAATTTTCTTCCATTAAATATCCTACATATCCTTGTGGATAAAGACTTTTCATTTTTAATACTGATGGTAAATAAAATGATGAATAATAAATTTTCTTTTCAACACCTAACTGACAGACCAGCTGATGCACTTTTTCTTCAAGCTCAGTATAATGAATAACATCTGTCTTAAGTTCAATATTGACTAAAAAATCTTTATCTTGAATAAAAGTCAGCAAATCTTTTAATAATGGTAAAGGATAATAACCAGCAGATCCATGAGAAAATGAAAATCTTTTTAATTCATCATATGTGTAGTCTTGAATATATCCTTTTCCATCACTTGTTCGATCAATGGTTTCATCATGAATCAAAACCAATTGACCATCCTTGGTCATATGAACATCTGTTTCCACGCCATCAAAACCTTTTTGGTAAGCTTGAATAAAAGCTTCCATGGTATTTTCTGGATACTGAGCACTATATCCTCTATGAGCGAATAATTTCATATCTTTATCACCTGCACTATGCTATAATATTATACTATAAATGTGAGGTGTTACAAATGATTAAAGCTATATTTTTTGATATTGATGGAACTCTTTTATCACACTCAACACAAAGTGTTCCTGAATCTACTAAATTAGCTCTACAACTATTAAAAGAAAAAGGAATTTATACTTTTATCGCAACAGGAAGACATATTTCTGAAATCAGGGATTTACCTTTAGATGATTTAGAATTTGAAGGATATATTACACTTAATGGTCAATACTGTTACAACAAAAACAAAGTGATTTATGATTTACCAATTGATCCACAAGATATTCAACAAATTCTTTCTTTCATTGATCAAAAACCATTTCCATGTATTTTTGTTGAAGATGATAAAATGTATATCAATTACCACAATCAAGCTGTTGAAACGGTTCAAAAGGCCATTTCTACTCCTTTACCTGAATTAGGTGATTTAAAACGTGGTTTGACTTATCCTATTTATCAAGTCATTCCTTATGATATTACAGTTGAACAAGAACAAGAAATTCTCCAACAGATGCCCCACTGCCAATATACACGTTGGCATGATTTAGCCATTGATATCATTCCAAAAAAAGGTGGTAAACAAAATGGCATTTTAGAAGTTTTAAAAAGCTATCATATCTCACTTGAAGAAACAATGGCATTTGGTGATGGGCATAATGATATAGACATGTTAAAGTTAGTTAACATTGGTGTTGCAATGGGAAATGCAAAGGATGAAGTCAAAGAAGCCGCTGATGAAGTCACTGATGATATTGATCATGATGGTATTTATCAGGCACTCAAAAGACATCATATCATCTAAATATTCATTTATCATTTTTGATAAAAGGACAAGGCATGAAAACCTTGTCCTTTGATTTATTGTGTTAAAACTTCAGTAATCACAGGTACAACTTGTTTCTTTCTTGAAATAACACCAGGTAAACTTGCCTGCTGATCAACAAGTTCAACATGGAAAGCTGTTTCCACATAATCTTTACGAGGCCCTGCGACTAAAACTTCACTTGTCGCATTAATAACATCAGTTAAAAGCAACATTGTAAATTCCATATGATTATCTTTTGCAACCTGTTCCATATAATCAAGCATATCTTTTTTATATGGAGCAAATCCTTCAATATCCATTGTATTGACTTGTGCAACACCTGCTGATAAATCACCAAATGTAAACTTCTTATAATCCTGATTGAAGATTTCTTCAACAGTTTTACCAACCAATGAAGTTCCTGCTTTAAACATACTCATACCAAATTCTTGAATATCTACTCCAGCTATAGCTGCAAGTTCTTTAGCTATTTTGGTATCGGTTGGTGTACATGTCGGAGATTTAAATAACAATGTATCACTGATAATAGCCCCTAACATTAAACCAGCCATATCTTGAGGAATCTCAACACCAGATTCTTTATAGCATTTTGCTACAATTGTTGCAGTACATCCAACTGGTTCAGCTCTAAATAATACTGGTCCAACTGTTTGAATATCAGCAACTCTATGATGGTCAATGATTTCTAAAATTTCAGCTTCTTCAATGCCATCAATAGCCTGACTTCTTTCATTGTGATCGACTTGAATGACTTTCTTCTTCATTCCATTTAACACCTGATAACGTGAAATAGATCCAACAACTCTACCCATAAAATCAATAACTGGGTAACTACGATAACGTGTTTCACTCATGACT
The DNA here is from genome assembly GCF_002160725.1 of Massilimicrobiota sp. An142. Taxonomy (NCBI): domain Bacteria; kingdom Bacillati; phylum Bacillota; class Erysipelotrichia; order Erysipelotrichales; family Erysipelotrichaceae; genus Massiliimicrobium; species Massilimicrobiota sp. An142. The sequence goes on from NZ_NFLD01000014.1 coordinate 34,658, forward strand.
TCTTTAACATAATCGACTGTATCATCAGTTGAAAAAGTTGTTAAACCACCTTTTTGCATAACATATTCTACTGGCACAGCCTGAATAATTTGTTGTGATGCCATGAATGTATTAAATGGTGTTGAAATGACACTCATATGTGCATCTGCACAACGCTGTAATAATTCTTTAGAGATAGAAAGTGATCCAGTTAAAATAATCAATGATATCTTTTTATTCATTAAATGTTCAATCGCTTCATCACGATCTCCACCTACAATGACAACATCATTTTCATGCACACGTTTACTAGCTTCTTCGCCAGTCATAGCGGCAATATGAATTTCACCTTTGATTGTCTTTAACTGTTTATCCAAATAAAGAATACTTGCATCCAATGTATCAATCACATTTTCAATTGGTGTATTTGCTTCTTTTAGAATTTGACTGTCCCATTGGTCCATATATCCTTCAATAATATTAGAAGTTGATAATAATCCCAATAACTGACTATGATCATCTAATACAGGAGCACTTTTTAAATTCTGCTGTTTCATTAATGACCATGCTGTTTTTAATGTTAATTCTTTTGAAAAGACTGTCACTTTATCATATTCTAAGTCTTCAACTGTCTGTTTAACAGTTTTTAATAAAACTGGAATCTCTGTATGGAATCTTTTTAAAATATATTCCGTTTCCTTATTAATTTTTCCTAATCTGACTGGTACCGCATTATAACGTCCAATTGTAAATAAATAATTGGCATAAGCAATCGCACTACAAATAGAATCACTATCTGGATTTTTATGCCCACTGACAAAAACAATGTCTTTCATGTCTATCCCCTTTCTCTACATTTTCTTTAAATAACGATAAATTGTCGGTTCACTAACAGCCAATTTTTCAGCAACAAGTACAATTGCACCCTTGACTTTAAATGTTCCTTTTTCCTGTAAGTATTTGACAACCTTGATCTTTTCTTCAACATTTAATCTTTCAACTAGAAAATAACTTGGAAAGCCCATTTTTTCCAGGCATTCTTTAATATATTTATCAATCATTTCATCCAATGGTGATGATAAAATCTCAATTGGATTATCAAGCTTAAATTCTACGTCTTTACGTTCTTTGATACCAAGAATTCTTTTTAATGTCGTTTCTATATATTCATAATCAGAAATATTGACATTGACACAAAGCATTCCTACAGGCATTTCCTGCCCATCTTCTTTGATAAAGTATGTTGCTGAACGAAGTAATTTTCCATCACTACCTGTTGTTTTATAATTCATGACATAATCATGATCTTTATATTGTTTTGTTTTTAAGTAATGAATAGATAAATTAGATAATTTAGCACCTATTTCTCTACCAGAAATATGACTATTCGCAATCGCAACAATTTCCTGTTCTTTGGAAGTGAGATCATGAAGTGCTACTTCCACATTATCACCTAAAGCCTCTCCTAAAAAATCAACTAACTTTGCATAGGGTTCTAATAATTTATACATGAATTTCGCCTCCAATGTGATTATACACTATATTTTCAAAAAGAGATAGCTTTTTTATCATGATAAAAACTAATTATGAAATTTCTATAGATGCATCAATCATATATTGATGATCACTCCCATTATATTCTGTGAAAGATAGCTCATCAAAAAGATTGTGACAAGAATTTCTGCAATGATACCACATATCATACCATTCATACAGGACTTCGCTTTTTGAGGAAAGTCTTTACGCCAAATGATATATAAAACCAATCCTGCAAGTGGCGCAAAAAAGGATATCAGAGCAAATAAAAAACTGGGTGCATCTGTTTCATGATAGACATATGGTGAATTTTGTAAGGGATAGCCACAATTTGGACAATACTGCATATCCTCCTGAACCACTTTTCCACAATGATGACAATACACAAAAACCACTTCCTTTTCTACAATCTTTTCATGACATCATTATCATATTCAATTTTTTAAAATAACTCTTCTTCATATTATTATATCATTTTAAATTCAATAACAAAACAAACATAATCCAAACTATAAAACAAAAGACTTAACTTCTTTTATAGAAATTAAGTCTCCTATCATTTTAATCAATAACTTTCATACCACCATATTTTCTGATTTTTAAAATATGACAGCTTCCTTCACCAAAATATTTTTCAATTCCCTGTTTATATGCTTCAACATAATCATCTTCTACAAAAGCTTGAATTGTTCCAGCAAAACCACCACCATGAACACGACATACTCCATGTGCTCCTAATAAATTTTCAGACAATGCGAGAGCTAAAGAAACAGCCTGTTGTCCAACATAATGATTAGAATAAATATTTTGAAGATATTTAAACGAACTTTCTCCTGAAGCTTTGACAATTGTCTTAAAAGTATCAAAGTCTTCCTGTTTTAATGACTGAACAGCCTGTTGAACACGTTTATTTTCTTTAAAGACATGAATGGCTCTTAAAACAGCACGGTCATTGACTGCTTCTCTGACTTCAGTTAAATGTTCATAAAATTCTTTTTCGTCCACATCTCTTAAGTATTCCTGATGGAAGAAATGATCGACTTCTTTCAATTCTTCAGGAATAGACGCATAATCTTCTGTTAAATCGGCGTGTGAAGCATGGACATCAACAATACACAAACTATGATGGAAACGTGGAAAATCAACATTTATTTTTTCTACAATAGGATTTTCATTATCCTTGAAATCAATATGAATCAAACTTCCCACTGAGCAGGCACATTGATCCATTAATCCACATGGTTTTCCAAAATAAACATTTTCACTATATTGACCAATTTTCGCAATTGTGACAGGATCTACTTTCATATCATTATACATACCAGAAAGAACCGTTCCAATCATCACTTCAAAGGCAGCTGATGAAGATAATCCAGAACCTTGTAAAACATCACTTGTCATATATCCAACAAAGCCACCAATTTTATGTTGAAGTTGTTGGAATCTAGCAAGAATACCACGAATCAATCCTTCTGATGACTCTTTTTCATTTTCTCTTAATGTCAAATCATCAATGTGAATAGCTTCAATATCATAATCATCAGATAAAATTTTAATCTTTGTATCATCTTTTGCAACGACTGCAATGATATCTAAATTAATAGCTGCAGCTAAAACTTCACCATGTTGATGATCAGTATGATTCCCACAAACCTCGCTTCTTCCAGGTGTGCTATAAATGCTGACTTCCTGATCACCATATAAATCAATGAATTTTTCAATAGCTTGAACATATCTTAATTTTTGATGTTCTAATTGTTCCTGATCAACATAAATATCTAAAAATGTATCATTATAAACATTATTTTGAATATCTTGAATAATTAAACTTGCTTTTTTCATTATTGAATAACTTTAAACTGATATGATGTTATTTCATCATATGTTTCTCCTTTCTTTAATAGTGTTGTTGGATGTTCTTCTAAATGAATCGCATCAGGCATATTCTGTGTTTCAATACATACAGCATCTCTTGCATAATAGCGTTCTCCATATTTTCCTAATCTTCCATCCAAATAATTAGCTGTATAAATCTGAGCTTGTGGTAAAGTCGTTGACACAATCAATTGTCTTCCTGTTGGCTCATGAGTTAAAATCACCTGATTGCTTTGCGTATCAAAAAGAAATGGATGATCAAATCCTTTACCAATTTTTAACTGTTCATCATCCTGTTCTACTCTTTCACCAATAAGTGCAGGTTGTCTAAAATCAAATGGTGTTCCTTCAACATCTTTCAATTCACCAGTTGTTAAACCATCAGAGTCAACGCAGGCAAATTGGGATGCATGAATCTGTAAAGTATGCTGATAGATGTTTTCTTTGTGTCCTGACAAATTAAAATATGAATGATTTGTAATATTAATAAGTGTATCTGCTGATGATGTTGCCTGATAATGAGCTGTTAAAGTATCATCTTTTAATGTATATATGACTGTTAAATCTAAATCACCTGGATAACCTTCTTCTCCATCTTTTGATAAATAGTGAAGTTTTAATGTGTGTTCATCTTCAATTGTATAATCAAAAACCTGATAACTAAATCCTTTGATCCCACCATGTAAATGGTTAGGACCGTTATTAACAGCCAAATGGTAATCTTGACCATTTAAACTAAATTGTCCTGCTTTAATTCTATTAGCAACTCTTCCTACCAACGCTCCTAAATAAGCATCTAATGTCTGGTATTGTGTAAAATCATCATAACCTAAAACGACATCATCTTTATGTCCATTTTTATCTGCCATGATAACTTTGATAATTGTACATCCATAATTGGATACAACAACTTCTAATTGTTCATTTTTCATAGAAATCAAATCAATTTGATCATCTATATGTTTGATCACTTCAATCATTATTATCCTCCTCCTTACATAATGACTCTACAAAACTACAAAACGCTTCAATACCTTCATCGTTCATTTTAAAAACACCAGCATCTTCTAAAACTTCTACAAACTTTATTGTGAGAGCTGTTTTCAAAACATCATCAACCGTATCTTCTTGAATCTGATAGTTTTCTTTGATTTCATTATACCATAATTCATGTTTCTGTAATTCAGGATATTCACTGATTTCTTTTTTTCCTAATAGACAGTCTTTTAATAATTCCAATTCCACTTTCAAACGTGCTGGTAAAACTGCTAAGCCCATCACTTCTATTAAACCAATATTTTCTTTTTTAATATGATGCAATGAAGCATGAGGATGAAAAATACCATCAGGATGTTCTTGAGAAGTTCGATTATTTCTTAAGACAAGATCCATTTGATAGTCATGATTTTTCATTCTTGCGATTGGAGTGATGGTATTATGTGGTGTTTGATCACTGTGTGAAAGAATATCTAGAGATGAATTAGAATAATTCTTCCATGCTTTTAATGTTTTTGTCGCAAATTCAACAATTTTTTGTGAATCTTGGCAAGTTACTCTGATTGTTGAAAGTGGCCATTTTAATATTTCAATCTTTAAATCAGGATATTTATCCCATGACATTGTTTTAATAACATCTGCATTATTCATTGGAAACTCATAACATCCACCCTGATAATGATCATGTGTTAAAATTGATCCTCCTACAATTGGTAAATCTGCATTAGAACCTAACATATAATGAGGAAACTGTTCAACAAAGGATAAAAGATGTTGAAACGTATCTTGATTAATCACCATAGGAATATGTTCCTTATTTAAAACAATACAATGTTCATTATAATAAACATAAGGTGAGTATTGTAAATAATAATCCGTAGCATTTAATTTCAATGGAATAATACGATGGTTTTGTCTGGCAGGACGATTAAAATCACCGCTAAAACCTACATTTTCCTTGCATAGTAAACATTGAGGATATCCACTTGTTTTGACTAACTTTGCTTTTGCAATATCTTTAGGATCTTTCTCTGGTTTAGACAGATTAATCGTAATATCTATATTGCCATATTTATAATATTTTTGAAATTTAATATTCTGGTCCGTTCTGTTTTTACGAATATAATGAGAATCAATAGAAAGCTGATAAAAATACTTTGTCGCATCCTGAGGAGAACGGGCATAGCGTTGACGAAATTCTCGAATCACCTCACTAGGTCTAGGCATCAGACAATCCATAATGCGTGTATCAAATAAATCTTTTTCCACAATACTATCTTCAATAATCCCCTTATCCACTGCATAGTCTAACATCTTTTCTAAAATACCTGTACTGTCACTAATCGTTTCATGAATATCTTCTTTATAAAATTCATTCATTTTTAATAAATCCAACAGTAAGTTGACTGTATAGTCCACATCTTCCTCTTGAATCAGATGATGATCTAACCCAAATTGTATTAACTGATTAATCTCATGGTTCATATTTTGACCCTCCCTTTTCTTACCTATACCATACCACGCTTCCAACAAAACTTCAAACATTATTTACTTATTTTTAAGTAAAATTTTACTTATAAAGTTATTCTATGAATTTCATGGCTTTTTATAACATTTTCCTATATAATATAGAAAACAAGGAGGTAATTATGGCCACTTTAAAAGATATTGCCCAAATGGCTCAAGTTTCAATTGCGACAGTTTCCCGCATCTTAAACAATGATCCTACATTAAGCGTTCCTCAACAAACAAGAGAAAATGTCTTAGAAGCCGCAAAAGCACTGCAATACCAAAAGAAAAAGAAAAATGACCCTGGTATTCATATTTGTCTGATTCAATGGTATTCTTTACAACAAGAAATCAATGATCCCTACTACTTAACTTTACGTCATGGTGTAGAAGACTATTGTGCCAAAAACGGAATTATTTTAAGAAGAATATTTAAAGATGATGTGAACATTGAAAAGTCTTTAAAGGGAATTGATGGGATTATTTGCCTAGGTAAATTTAGTAAAAGTCATATTGAAACTTTAAAAAAATATAATGATGCTATTATTTTATTGGATATGGATTATGAAAATTTAAAAGAATGTTCGATTGTTTTAGATTTTGATTTAACTTTAAAACAAGCTCTGACATATTTAACAGATCTAGGTCATCAAAAGATTGGTTATCTTGGTGGTGTTGAATATTTAGATGATGGACAAGCTTATGATGATATAAGAAAAAAATCTTTTATCAAATATGCTAAAGAATATCAAATAGAATATGAGGATTATATGATTGAAGGAGAATTTACCAGTGAATCAGGTTATGCTATGATGTCAAACATGATTCAATCTCATCATTTACCAACAGCTCTTTTTGCTGCCAGTGATCCAATTGCGATGGGCGCAATGAAAGCTTTGAATGATTATGGTTTCCATATTCCTGACGATATTTCTATTATTGGTTTTGATAATATTGATGCCAGCAATTATACATATCCGCCTCTTACAACTTTTTATGCTCCTGCATTTGATATGGGACAATTTGGGGCCAGATTACTTCATCAGGCTATTAAAGATCATACCAAACTCTTACCAATGCGTATTCAACTCCCATGTTATTTAGTAGAAAGAGAATCATGTCAAGCTTTATAATTTCTAACAAAAATCATATGATAAACTTCGTGTTTATCAACTGAAATCTTTATAAAAAATCAATTTTTTAAAATCTATATATCTTAGATAAATAAAAAAACAGGATTGATGAAGCAACCCTTATGACTTGGATAATCCGATCATAAAGATCACTTCATTTTCCTGTTTTATTTTTGTTTTAATGCTTCATCAATCGCTTGAGCTGCTTTTTTACCAGCGCCCATAGCCAAAATAACTGTAGCTGCTCCAGTGACAACATCGCCACCAGCATAAACACCATCTTTAGATGTTTTCATCGTTTCTTCATCCACAATGATTCCACCCCATTTTTGAGTATCTAAACCAGGTGTTGTCTGTCTGATTAATGGATTAGGACTTTGACCAATAGAAACAATCACTGTTCCCGTTTCAATAACAAAGTTAGAACCTTCCTTAACAACTGGTCTTCTTCTACCACTTTCATCAGGTTCACCAAGTTCCATTTCTACACATTCCATAGATTTAACCCAACCATCTTCACCTTCAATTTTGACTGGATTTGTAAGTAACTTGAAAATAATACCTTCTTCTTTAGCATGATGTACTTCTTCAGCTCTGGCTGGAATTTCTTGTTCACCACGACGATAAACAATATATACATTTTTTGCTCCTAAACGTTTTGCGGTTCTTGCAGCATCCATTGCGACATTTCCAGCCCCAATAACACAAACTGTTTCAGTAATTTTCACTGGTGTCGGATGATTTGGGAATTCATAACCTTTCATCAAATTGACACGTGTTAAAAATTCATTAGCTGCATAAACACCATTTAAATTTTCACCAGGAATACCTTGGAAACGAGGAAGTCCAGCGCCACTTCCAACAAAGATAGCTTCATAACCTTCTTCTTGTAATTCATCAATTGTTATAGAACGTCCAACAACAACGTTTGTTTCAAATTTGACACCTAAATCAGCGACCCCATCAATTTCCTTTTGAACCAAATCTTTAGGTAAACGGAATTCAGGGATTCCATATGATAAAACGCCACCTGTTTTATGCAAAGCTTCAAAAACAGTCACATCATATCCTTTTTTCGCTAATTCTCCTGCACAAGTCATACCTGCAGGTCCACTTCCGACAACGGCAACCTTTTTTCCATTCTTTTCAATATGATTGTCTTTCTTTTGACCATGATCTCGATGATAATCAGCAACAAATCTTTCTAATCGTCCAATTCCTACTGATTCTCCTTTGATGCCACGAACACATTTCCCTTCACATTGATTTTCTTGAGGACAGACACGTCCACAAATAGCTGGAAGAGCATTTTCCTGTGTAATAATGTCATATGCTTCTTCAAAGTTTCCTTTTGCAACTTCGGCAATAAATTCAGGAATAGGTACACCGACTGGACAACCATTCTTACATGGACTATGTTTACAATTTAAACATCTTGTAGCTTCTTCCATAGCCTGTTCTTTTGTATATCCTAATGCAACTTCCTTAAAGTTCTGATTTCTAATCTGAGGTTCCTGTTCAGGCATTTTCACCTTTTCTAATGACATATTAGGCATTATTGAACACCTCCCATTAAATTACACATACGATTTGCTTTTTCATCCATTTGATGTTCTTCTTCTTTAAACATTCTTTGACGTGCCATCAGTTCATCGAAATCAACTTGTAACCCGTCAAAATCTGGTCCATCAACACAAGCAAACTTAATTTTACCATCAACAGTTACACGACAACATCCACACATACCTGTTCCATCAATCATAATTGGATTTAAAGAAACAGATGTTTTTATATTATGGGGTTTTGTAACACCTACAACTGCTTTCATCATTGGCACTGGTCCAATCGCAATCACTTCATCAATCTCTTCACCTTGTTCAATCAAATCAGCTAACACTTGAGTTACAAAGCCTTTTCTACCAAGTGATCCATCATCTGTTGTTATATAAACATTTTTACAGAACTTTCTAAATTCATCAGCCCATAAAACATATTGTGCTTCTCTTCCACCAATAATCACATCAACCTCAACACCCATTTGTGCTAAAGCTCTTAACTGTGGATAAAGTGGTGCACTTCCTACACCACCAGCAACACCAATAACATGTTTTGAAGCATGTAATTTTGTTGGTTCTCCTAAAGGTCCTACAAAATCTGTAATTTCATCACCTTCATTTAATAAAGATAATGCTTTTGTAGAATATCCAACAATTTGATAAATAATCGTAATTGTTTCTTTTTCTCTATCATAATCAGCAATTGTCAATGGGATTCTTTCTCCATCATCACCCACTCTTAAAATGATAAACTGTCCTGGTTCACATTTTCTCGCAACATGGGGTGCATGAACAACCATTAACTCTACAACATCATTTAATTTTTCTTTGTGTAAAATCTTATACATTTCGATCAACCCCTCTCGTAGTTTAAAAAATTATATCACAGGGATAATTTTTTCGCAATACAACATCATCATTATCTCTTGACCACTATAGGATTCATAGCTTATGATATGAAAAAAGGAGAAATGTTTTATGAATAAAAAACTTATATTTTTTGATATAGATGGGACTTTGTTGGATGAACAGAGTGGATCTGTGCCAGCTTCTACAATTGAAGCTATTGAAAAAGCTCAAAAAAATGGTCATCTTTGTTTTATTAATACCGGTCGTCCTATTTCTACAATTGATAAGATCATCACTGATCTTCCTTTTGATGGATATGTCTGTGGTTGTGGAACCTATATCGAATATCAACAAAAAATATTATTTCATACTGAATTAGATTTTGAACTAAGAAAAAAAGTGATTCAAAGCATTGATCAATATCAGGTCGATGCAATGTTAGAAGGAAAAAGTGGTGTTTATTTTTCACAACATTTAAAGCATCCTTTTATTCAAGCTATTAAAAAGAAATATCAGGATCTTCATTTTCAAGTTCACAGTTTTTCTAGTCATGAGGATGTTCCTTTTGATAAACTCACTGTCTGGTATCAACCTGACACACAGATTGAAGCCTTTAAAAAAGCATTAGAAAACGACTTTCTTATTATACAAAGAGATATTGATTTCTTAGAAATTGTGCCTCTTCCATATTCTAAAGCAACTGGTATTCAATACTTGATTGATTATCTTGGATATACCTTAAAAGACACTATAAGTATGGGTGATTCCCTTAATGATTTACCTATGTTAACTTATACACATGAATCAGTTGCTATGGGAAATAGTCATCCTCTTTTATTGGGCCAAGTCACTTACATAACAACCCCTGTTAACCAGGATGGTATTCAACATGCTTTAGAACATTTTCATCTTATATAAAAATAAAAAGAACGTGGGGAAACGTTCTTTTTGCTTTTATAGACGAATTTGATATATAGGGAGAGGGGTCGTCTATATTTTATCATATTATATGTCTTGTCTTAAGACACTTATATATTAACCCAGCCATATGAATTCATTGTGAATTTCATAAGAACTTTATGTGAACTTTTTTAATATTGCCATTTTAAACACAAAAAAAGAACGTGGGGAAACGTTCTTTTTACTTTTATAGACGAATTGGTATATAGGGAGAGGGATCGTCTATATTTTATCATATTATATGTCTTGTCTTAAGACACTTATATACTACCGAGAACTTATGAATTCTCTATGAACAATTTCTTAATTCACAGTTTTTCTTGATTAGTATTGTGCTTCTACATTTGCTTGTACAACATAAATCTGATTTGGTACACATATAATACTTTTTGAACTTCCTTCTTTAACCCAACCAACTTTTTCACAATCATGATTAGGACAATCAACATTGACTGCACGATATTGATGATCTTGCACTTCTAAATGAAATTCACCATAATCTCCTTTAAAAGTATATGTCTGATTCTTTGATATATCTATTGTTTCAATCATTTCATCATGATAATGGATTTCTATAATACCACCTTTTTTATCTTGAGTCAGTTGATAAATAAAATAGATTGCGCCAATCACAATACATAAGCCAATAATAAAAATAATATCTTTCTTTTTCATATATGATTTCCTTTACTTTTATTTTCTTTATTATGGTAATCAAGAGTGTCACATAAGTCAATAATTTTATGAAATTTAATCTTTGTTATTTCATAATTGATAAGATAGGTGTATAATATTTATATAGAAATTTTATAAATAAGGAGGAATCTTGATATGGTTAAAATCATGTTAGCATGTAGCGCTGGTATGTCAACTAGCTTACTTGTCACAAGAATGCAAAAAGCTGCAAAAGAAAGAGGTTTAGAAGCTAAAATTTGGGCTGTTAGTGAAACTGCTCTTACAACAGAATATGCTGCTGATCCATGTGATGTTTTACTTATTGGACCTCAAGTTCGTTTCCGTTTAAATTCTATCAAAGAACAAGTTAAAAACGCTATCCCTGTTGATGTTATTGACATGCGTACTTATGGTATGATGGACGGTGAAAAAGTTTTAGACCAAGCTTTAAAAATGCTAGAAGATTGGAAAAAATAAGCGTTAAACATTCGCTAACATATGAATACTTAAAAAGGACATTTCTAAATGTCCTTTTTTTACTTAATCTAAATCTTCTCCATTAGATGCAATAACTTTTTTATACCAATAAAATGAGTCTTTACGACTTCTAGAAAAATCTCCTGTTCCATCATCATGTCTATCCACATAAACAAATCCATAACGTTTTGCATATTGTCCTGTTCCTGCTGAAACCAAGTCAATTGGTCCCCAAGTTGTATAACCAATTAATGGGACACCATCTTCAATAGCTTCTTTCATAGCAGCAATATGTGGTCTTAAGTAGGCAATACGATAATCATCATGAATAGAACCATCTTCTTCAACCTTATCAAATGCTCCAAGTCCATTTTCAACAATCATTAATGGTGTATGTGGGTAACGGCCATTCAATAATTTTAATGTATAACGTAAACCATCTGGATCAATTTGCCATCCCCAGTCACTTGCTTCTAAATAAGGATTTTTAGCACCAACTGTCATATTACCTTTAGCCATTTCTACATCCTTATTTACAGTGATACAGTTAGATTGATAATATGAGAATGTATAGAAGTCAACTGTTCCTTCTTTTAAAATTTTCTTATCTTCTTCAGTAATATAAGAAGTATCAATACCGTTTTCTTTAAAATAGCGCCACATATATGATGGATATTCACCTCGAACCTGAACATCACCACAGAAATTGTTCTTGAAATCATCTTCATCATATGCAGCTAAAATATCTTTAGGATTTGGTGTCAATGGATAAACTGTTGTATGAGCAATCATGTTTCCTATCATAAAATCAGGGTTAATTTCATGTCCTGCTTTCACAGTTAATGCACTGGCAACAAATTCATTATGTAATGCTTCAAACATTTTTTGTGGATCACTCTTTAATTCATCCAATGGAATACGATGATCTGAATTGACATCTTCAGGATCCATCATTCCTAAACCATAAAGATTTCCAATTCCTCCTTCACCCATACATGCAATATTGATTTCATTAAAAGTTAACCAATATTTCACTTTATCCTTATATCGTTTAAAGCATGTTGTTGCATACTTTACAAATAAATCAATCACTCTTCGATCAGTAAACCCATTATATTTTGTGACAATATTCCATGGAATTTCATAGTGACATAAAGTAATCAAAGGTTCCATTCCATGTTTATGACATTCATCAATCACATCATCATAAAACTTCAAACCTGCTTCATTTGGTTCTTCATCATCACCATTAGGGAAAATACGTCCCCAGTTAATTGAAAATCTAAAAACATTCCATCCCATTTCAGCAAACATAGCAATATCTTCTTTATAATGGTGATAGAAATCTACAGCTTCATGACTTGGATAAAAGGCTGTAGGATCTGTTTTTGGTAAAAATGTTCTTGGTGTATTCACATCTCCACCTAATAACATATCAGGCACACATAAACCTTTTCCATCTTCTAGATAAGCACCTTCACATTGGTTGGCAGCAACTGCTCCACCCCATAAAAATCCTTTAGGAAAACCCATTTTTTATTACCTCCATTTCCTTATAACTTTATTATACAATATTTTTTTCTATTTGTAAGAAAAAAGAGCATAGCCATAAGGTTATGCTCGATTTATATTATTTTGCATCTTTAGGTGCAAATTTTGATTCATAATCGTAAATAGTACGTAAGATTTCTTCCATATCTTTTACGATTGGCATTCTTGGGTTAGCTGGAGTACATTGATCTTCATATGCGTTCATAGCAATTCTATGAATTGATTCTTCCCAAGCAGCTTTATCAATACCTTGAGATTTAACGTTAGTTGCAACACCAACTTTAACACATAATTCTTCACATGCATCAGCGAACATTTGAACACCTTCTTCAGGAGTTTTTGGTTTTAATCCAATTAATTGTGCTAATTCCATGTATTTAATATCAGCTTTATAGTTTTCAATTTTTGGCCAGATATTTAATTTAGTTGGAACTGTACCATTGTATTTAATAACATGTGGTAATAAGATACCATTTGTACGTCCATGAGGAATATGCCATTCTCCACCAATCTTATGAGCTAATGAGTGGTTCATTCCTAAGAATGCGTTAGCGAATGCCATACCTGCGATAGTCGCAGCATTGTGCATTTTTTCTCTAGCGATTGGAGTTCCTTTTGTAACTGATTCTTCTAAGTAATCAAATACCATCTTAACAGCTTGTTTAGCCCATCCATCAGTAAAGTCAGAAGCTAAGATTGAAACATAAGCTTCAACAGCATGAGTTAATACGTCAATACCAGTATCAGCAGCAATTGCTGGTGGTAAACTCATAACGAATTCTGGATCTACGATAGCTACAGTTGGAGTTAATGCGTAGTCAGTTAATGGATATTTCTTATTAGCTTTCTTATCAGTAATAACTGCGAATGGTGTAACTTCTGAACCTGTTCCTGAAGTTGTTGGGATACAGATTAATCTTGCTTTCTTACCTAATTCAGGGAATTTGAATGCACGTTTTCTGATATCCATGAATTTTTGTTTGATATCATCAAAGTTAACTTCTGGATGTTCATACATTAACCACATAACTTTTGCAGCATCCATTGATGATCCACCACCTAATGCAATGATAACATCAGGTTGGAATTTTCTCATTAATTCAACACCTTCGTTAACTGTATCAATACTTGGATCTGGTTCTACATCGAAGTATAATTCTAAGTCAACTTTATTACGTCTTCTTCTGATAACGTCTTCAATCTTTTCAACATATCCAAGATTGTACATACCTCTATCAGTAATAATCATGGCTTTTTCCATGTATTTCATATCTCTTAAATATCTAATTGAATTTCTTTCAAAGTAGATTTTTGGAGGAAGTTTAACCCATTGCATATTGTTGTTACGTCTCCCTATTCTCTTAATATTTAATAAATTTACAGCACTAACGTTATTAGATACTGAGTTGTGACCATAAGATCCACATCCTAATGTTAATGATGGAATGAAGGCATTGTAAACTGAACCAATTCCACCGAATGTAGATGGAGCATTTTCGATAACACGAATTGCTTTACATTTTAAACCAAATTCTACTGAAATATCATGATTTTGTGTATGAATAGCAGCAGAGTGTCCTAAACCGTTGAATGCTACCATAGCAGCAGATTTAGCAATACCATCTTCAGTTGAAGTTGCTTTTAATACAGCTAATACTGGAGATAATTTTTCTCTTGTTAATGGTTCATTTGGACCAACTTCTTTACATTCAGCAAGTAAGATTTGAGTATCTTCTGGTACTTTAAATCCAGCTTGTTCAGCGATCCAAGTTGCTGCTTTACCAACAACTGCAGCATTAACAGTTCCAACTTCGTTAACTTTATCACTGTATGCTTCAGCACCAAACATATATTTTTCAAGTTTAGCTTTTTCTTCAGCATTTACCCAATATACTTTAAAACGAGAAATTTCTTCTTTAAATTCATTATAAATTTCTTGGTCAACGATTGCAGCTTGTTCAGAAGCACAAATCATACCATTATCAAATGATTTTGATAATACGATATCATTAACTGCTCTTTTTAAGATACAAGATTTTTCAACATATGCAGGTACGTTACCAGCACCAACACCTAAAGCAGGTTTACCACAAGAGTAAGCAGCTTTAACCATTGCGTTACCACCAGTTGCTAAGATTGTTGCAACACCTGGATGGTTCATTAATGCGCTAGTTGCATACATTGATCCACGTACACCAATCCATTGAATACAATCTTCTGGAGCTCCAGCAGCAATTGCAGCATCTCTCACTACTTTTGCAGCTTGAACTGAACATTCATATGCAGATGGATGGAATGAGAAGATGATTGGGTTTCTTGTCTTTAATGAAATTAATGATTTGAAGATAACTGTTGAAGTTGGGTTTGTTGTTGGAACAATACCACAGATAACACCAACTGGTTCAGCAATTTCAGTAATTCCAGTTAAAGGATCTTCATTAATAATTCCTACAGTTTTCAAGTGACGAAGATTACTTGTTACATATTCGCAGGCGAATAAGTTTTTAACAGCTTTATCTTCAAAGACACCTCTTCCAGTTTCTTTGACAGCTGCTTCTGCTAAAACACCATGTTGATCTAATCCAGCAACAGAGCATTTTGCAACGATGTAATCTACAGCATCTTGATCAAAAGATTCAAATTTGTCTAATGCAACTAATGCTTTTTGTACTAACTCATCAATATGAGCATCAACTTGTTCATTAGTCCATTCAGCCTTTGGGGCTTCTTTTTTTACAGCTTTTTTTTCTGCCATAACATTTCCTCCGACATCATAAAATTATTTACACGTCTAATATACTATATTCCTTGTGAAAAAACAAGCAAGAGTATATATTTTTCATAATAAAAACTTACTAAATTTCTGATTATCTTTTCATAAGCTGGTAAATGTCGGTATAGCCTGTATTTTAGGGCTTTATCGGCATTTTCCGTTTGGAAGATACATTGCAAAAGCTGGCATTTACCAGCATGAAAATGCAACCAAAAGTAGTAAATGAGTAGTACAATCACCGATTTAAGAAGCAAGAGCCAGTCTTTCAAGTTCTGCTTTTGCTGAATTGAAAGTACCGTGTGCGTAGTACCCTAATGTCATGGTGATGTTTGCGTGTCCCATGATGTATTGCAGGGTGTTCGGGTTCATTCCTTTGTTTGCCATGTTCGTGCAGTAGGTATGTCTGAATGAGTGTGGTGTGATGTTTGGTAGCTGGTCTTTATGTGTCTTGTTGTATTTCTTCACAAGCCCACGCAACATACTTTCGTAGTTCCCAGCCACTTTAGGGAAGCCCTTTTGGTTTAGGAACAGAAAATTGCTGTAACCGCCTATGATGATAGGCTCTGCCTTTCCTCTGTTCTGTAACACTCGCTTAAAGGCTTGATAAGCTCTTTCTGTCATTGGAAGCTGACGTTCTCCTTTTTTGGTCTTAGGTGTTTCAACATAGTAGCCGATTTCACTATCTTTCAATAGCTGGTGGTCTACATTGATGATACGGTTTGCCATATCAATATGGACTGTCAGACCGCAAAATTCAGAAATACGAAGCCCCGTTTCCAGAAGAATGACCACTTCATCATAATACTTGCTGTACGTCTTGTCCTGTTCCATAAAGGCAAGCATTTTTTCTTCCTGCTCTGGCGTGAGAATGACTTTAGGCTCTGAATTATCTTCCAGAACGTCACTCAATTTGAAGTTGAAAGGATTTTTTCTGATACAGTCGTCCTCAATCGCCATATAGAATGACGCTTTCAGAGAACGCTTGTAATTGCTAATCGTCTTGTAGGAAAAGCCATTCTCATACATTCGCATAGCCCATTCCTTACCGTCCGATAACTTCACCGTATCAATGCTCCTTGCACCCAGAGGGTCGTTTTCCAGAATTTTCATAAGGTACTGGCGACCTTTTTCTGTGTTGCGTTTCACATTTTTTCTCTGGCTGTTCTTCTTTGCGTAGAGCTGGCAGACTGTCATTTTCCCGCCTATGGTATTGAGACCGTCGGCAAGGTCTTTCTTAATCTGCTTTTCTTTTTCTCTCAACGACAAATCTTCACGTTTCCCAGCAGGTGTCTTGTCTGTCGGAACAAGTTTCCAAGCATACTTAAACTGTGGTTTCCCGTATATATCGGTATATTTGTAAACGTATCTTCCGTCTTTTCTCTGGCTCTCTCCAAGTCGTAAATTGCGTCCCTTATTGTCTTTTCTCTTTACATTAGACATAGTGCGAAGCTCCTTTCCGTCAAGGAATGAGCCGTTGATACGCTATACTATATTATACCATATCTACGGCTCGCTGACATTAGATTTCGTCCAATGTATCAATGATTTTCTCAAACTGTTTTCGCTTAATCTGCACACGGTTTCCATTGACAATCACCCAGCCAGCGTCGAGATTTTCCTCTGCCAGCTTACGCAATTTCTTTTCCCCGATACGGAAGTATTTTGACGCTTCCTCAATCGTCAGCGTGTACTTTTCCCAGATAGGCACATCAGTATTGTTTGTCATATATAAGCACCCCCTTTACTGTGTGTCTTTTGGAAGCAGACAGACGGCTCTGGAAAAGCTCCGCTGGTATCTCAACCAATCTCATTCCTATGAGCAAAACCACCTCTGGGACGTATCATTATCCTGTGAATACAGGTCATGGCGGGGCGACTTTTCCAAAGGTCGCTCTCGGATCACTGCGTGGGTCGCTCGCTCTCTTTTGGAAAGGTCATGGCGTACAGTCCCCGTGGCTCGCTGTATCACAAACGTATCTGTCTGCTTTATTCAGTTGTCAAAGACCGCAACGGCTTATACGCCTGTCAAAGCCCATATGAGGTCATATAGACTTTGATAGATATACAAGCCCCAGAGAGGACGCAGGAAAGGGGATAATGCGTCACTCTGCAATAGGACGTTGGTTTATGCTACTTTGAAATTAAGTACCTGCTCAATCAGTTTTGCTTCTAGACGGCTACGCATATCCTCGTCAACGCTGGTGTGAGGATTGCCGTATTCGTCAATACTTGTTCGCATGGACAAGCGGGCAATGTATGGCTCGTAATGGCATAACACAACATTCATAGCCAGAATATCGCCCTGTGAAGCGGAAACGATAACAGGGTAAGGCAATAAGCCATTGCCTTTATGTACCGCTTTATTCTTCATGCTGTTTTTCCTCCATTCTTTTTCTGACTTTTTCAAATCCTCTTTGACGCTTATAGTTCACTGTACGGCGTACAATTTTCAGCAGGTCGGCAATCTCGCCGTCGTTGAAGCCTAAACCGTAGAGCAACAAGATAAAGCGTTCTTCCTCAGAAAGTTCCTGCAATGCTTCACTCAACAGCTCATTCTTGATTTTCACGTCATAGCCCATGACTTTGTAAAGGTCATAGTTTGTGGAGTAATCATCATAAGTCGAGAGTTCCGCAAGCTGTTCTGGCGTGAGTTCTGAAAAGGAAATCTGCAAATCGTTCATACGCTGGTAGTGCTTCTGAATATTGATTGCTTCATTCTTCAAAATCTTCTTGCAGTAACAGTCAAAGACTTTCTGAACATCTTCCGGAGAAGTGGGTCTTTTCACATTTTCACCTCCTTTCGCTTGTCAAAAGGCGGTGATTGTAACCGTTCCTTCCCCCTTTCCGTCATTAATACAAATGAGAGGATACGAGCTGGCAAAGTTTGAAAAAGAAATCCAGAAAAAACAAAAAAGCCCAAGAAGTTGTAATAACCTCGTTGAGCTTTAGTGAATATAATCGACAGATAGTGAGGAAATTCCACACGGAAATAGCTGTAAACTCCCTTAACATGGATTAAATTTTTTTTGATGATTTTCTTTTATGCGCTCCTGTCATTCGTAATCCTCCCGTGAAGAAACCGCCTTGCCAAAATAAGGCAAATTTCAACAGGATAAGCATAAAAGATAAATCCGTCCTAATTCCGTCCAAATCCCTGTTTTTCAGCAGGAACTAAAAAAGACTATCACACCCAGCATAAATGCCGTGGTTGCGATAGCCTGTGTATCAAATACTCTCTGTATTTTCTTTGATGAGCCGGCGTATCTCATCCCGTTTTTCTGGTGGTAGTTGACTAATGAAGTCCTCTATCCATTTATCAATCTGTTCATAAACATTTTCATCTTCATAGTATTCTGGATAGCCTTTCAGAATATCGAACTCCCTGTCTGTGCGTTCAGCTTCCTTACACGCTAGTTCTAAATGTTCGCTAATCAATTCCTGCGTGTAGGAAGAATAACCAAGAACGGTTGTGATGTATGTGATACGCTCAAAATCTACTTGTGTCATGGCTTCCTTGCCTGTCAGTAAGTTGTAGTCATGCTGTCCGCATAGAGACAGAAACACTTCCTTTTGCTTCTCCGCTTGAACCATAATAGCCACTCCTAAATCCTTAAAATTTTAGCTGTCTGCTGGCAGTACAGATAAATTCCTCTGGTGTAGGTGTACTGTTGCCAAACATACGCCTAAACTCCGCCTGCTGGTCTGGGTCGTCACTATTCATTACCGCTATGATTTTATCCTGTATCTGTTCACGGACTTCTGAAACAGAAAGCCCATGCAGACGAGCCATTTCTTTTATCATTTTCCTGCTGTCCCTTTTACTGAATTTCATCATACGGTCAGAACACCTCTTTTCTCAAAATTGATGATATATTTCAAAAAAATCCGCTAAAAATATAGTACATAAATGTTTCATCTATACAGACTATTATATTACACTCTGTGAATAGTTACAATAATGAAAAGCAAGTGTTGAATGCCAAATTAAATAAAAAGAAAAATAAAGAAAATAGTCAAAATAAAAGAAAAAGTCTTATCAAAGTGAATGAATAAGAAATAATCACTTTAAATGATAAGACTATTTTA
>NZ_NFLD01000015.1:0-52835 GCF_002160725.1 Massilimicrobiota sp. An142
TGAAGACAGACGATTCTCACATGAAGCCATGGATGAGATAGGAATCATGAGCAGTCTTTGTGTCAATATACTAGATGAGCTGAGAATCATGAACTATGATGAGTTCAGTAGCATTGTAGACAAAGTTGATGTCATAGAAGAGAACATAGACAAGACACATCATCAGTTTACAGTGAATCAGCTTAAGAGATTAAAAGATAAAAAATGTACAACAGAGAACAGTGTTGTCTATACAAAGATTCTTACAGATTTTGAAAGAATTGGAGATCATGGATTGAACATAGCCGAAGGTTTCTATAAAGCAAGAGAAGCAATGAAAGCTATGAAGATGATAGAACATCAATAAAAAGCAGATATACCTATTGAAAGGTATATTTGTTTTTTTATATGACAATTGATATAAAGTATCAAACCTAAACAAGAAAAGTAAAGGGGTTACATTCTTTGATAGTTTTTTAGATTTGTTTATGTTATACTTGGAATGGTTAATAGTCGTATTAAAGAGAAAGGATGGTTATATGGAAGAAAGTGCAGTAAGGATGAAAGCTTATGCAGTTGCTTTTGATGAGATTAGAGTTTACTTATCTAAAGGATATTATAATGGCATTAGTAGCCAATTTTATATTAAAAATATTGAAAATGATGAATTGATACCATTGAATGGAGATTCGTTGAATAATAGTAGTCAGGACGGATTTCAGGAATATGTATTTCATACCAATTTTACAATGGGAAAAGTTTATAAGGTTGTTGATGCCTATGGTTTAAGCTGTTATTTAGATTTTTCCAAACTATCTATGTGTGAAGAATTTGATGAATTATATTTTTATGATCATAATGATTTAGGAAATCAATATACAAAAGAGAAAACAACATTCAAAGTTTGGGCACCACTTGCGACTGGTGTCATTTTGAAAGTCATGAAATGGAATGGGGAAACAGAATTGTTCCCAATGAAAAGGCAAAAAAAAGGTATTTATTTTGTTGAAGTCTGTGAAGATTTAGAATTGGAACAATATGTTTATTTAATCAGACATACAAACAGTTATGAAGTGACTTTAGATCCTTATGCTTATTCTTCATCATCAAATGGACGTGCCAGCATTATTGTGGATTTAGAAAAAGTACCATGTCGTCAGTTTGATTTACCAGTTTTAGAGAAAATGACTGATATGGTGATTTACGAAACAAGTGTTAGAGATTTTTCTATGTCTTCTACCAGTGGGATGAAAAATAAAGGAAAGTTTTTAGCTTTTACAGAATTAAATACATCAACAGATAGTGGAAATCCAACGGGATTAGATTATTTATCATGTTTAGGTATTACCCATTTACAGTTGATGCCTATTGCTGATTTTGCGACAGTTGATGAAAAGAATCCATTGGAACTATATAACTGGGGATATGATCCATTAGCTTATAATGTGACAGAAGGAAGCTATGTGACAGATCCAGACGATGGTTATATGCGTATTACTGAAGCACAACGAATGGTTGAAGCATTACATTCTAGAGGCATACGTGTTGTGATGGATGTTGTTTTTAATCATATGCATGATGTCAATATCAATGCTCTTGAAAGAACAGTGCCTTATTATTTCTTTAGAAGAAATGGAGATGGTAGTCTTTCCAATGGCTCATGGTGTGGTAATGATTTAAATACAACAGCACTGATGTGTCGTAAATATATTTTAGATATGTGTAGACGCTGGCAGGTTTTATATGGTATTGATGGATTCCGTTTTGATTTAATGGGTATCATTGACCAGGAAACAATGAAACTTGTAGATGCACAAGGAAAAGCTTTAGATCCTTCATTTGTTGTCTATGGTGAAGGATGGAATATGCCTACAGCTTTAGATGAAGAGATGCGTACAACGATTCAAAATAATTTGAAAACACCATATATTGGATTCTTTAATGATTTCTTTAGAGATACATTAAGAGGTACGAATCAGATGGAAACAAAAGGTTATTTTTCTGGTGATACGTATAAAACAAATGATGCGATGAAAGCTATTTGTAATTTAGATATGTTTGCGAAAATTACACAATCTATTAATTATGTAGAATGTCATGATAATGCGACATGTTATGATAAATTACAGATTTCGAATTATGATGAATCTGAAAAGATTAGAAAAAGACGTTCACGTCTGATGATGGCCGCAGTGATTTTATCGCAAGGTGTTCCTTTCTTGCATAGTGGGCAGGAATTCTTTAGAACAAAAGGTGGACTTTCTAATACATATAATGCTGGTGATCAGGTTAATGCATTAGATTGGAATCGTAAAGATATGGAAATTGATACAACTCAATTTGTACAGTTTTTAATTCACCTTAGAAAAAATAATCCTTGTTTTAGATATGGAAGTTATGATATGATACGTAAAAATGTGAAAACAGAAAATATTAATCATCGCATGATTAAATATTCATTACATCAAAATGAAGGAGAATATAAGGATTTTATCATATACTTTAATGCTTCTCTAGAAACACTTCAGGTTGAAGTGGAAGATGGTTTCCAACTTTTATATCATAGTGAAAAAGGTAAAATTTTAGATCATCAATTAGATGTGAATGGAGTTTGTCTAGCGATATTAGTAAGATAGGAGTTATATATGAAGTTAATCGTTGGATTAGGAAATCCAGGTAAAGAATATGAGAAAACAAGACATAATGTTGGTTTTATGGTGATGGATTGTTTAGCAGATGATTTTCATGTGTCTATAAATACAAAAAAATTTAAAGGTGAATATGTCAAATTAAAATATCAAGGGGAAGATATTATTTTACTCAAACCAATGACATATATGAATAATTCAGGTGAAGCCGTAAGTCAAGTCATGAACTTCTTTAAAATTGATGTCGATGATTTACTGGTGATTTATGATGATATGGATATGCCAACAGGCAAGTTACGTTTAAGACAAAGTGGAAGTGCTGGAGGGCATAATGGAGTGAAAAGTATTATTGCTCATGTAGGTACACAAAATTTTAAACGTATTCGCGTGGGTATTGATAAACATCCCCAAATACCTGTGGTGGATTATGTGTTAGGGCGTTTCACCAAAGAGCAGCAGCCACTTATTGAAGATGGTATTCAAAAAGCCACGCAAGCTGTTCAGATGATGCTTGATAAAGATTTTGTAGCCGCAATGAATGCTTTTAATTAGGAGATGAAAAGATATGAAGAAGATTATTCAGATTTTAAAAAATAATTCAGCATATCTTGCAATGAAAAAAGGAAAAGGCGAGATTGTTGTATCTCACGCTAGCGATGAGGCGATTCTCATTGCTAGTGCTTTTTTCGCTTGTCCCAAAACAATGCTGGTGATTAAAGATAGCTTATATCAGGCACAGCTTTTATATCAGGAGCTGTATCCTTTGTTGCATCAAAAAGTCGCTTTCTTTCCAAGCGATGAATCATTACGAGTAGAAGCTTTGGCTTCTTCTCAGGAATTAGTTGGAGAACGTATTCATACTTTGTCATTATTACTGCAACATCAGCCAATCGTTGTGATTTGTCATACTCAAAGCTATTTACGTTATATACCACATCCTTCTCTTTTTGAAAGTTCTCAGTTACATTTATCTGTAGGTATGACCATTGATCCTTTGACATTAAGAGAAAAACTTATCCGTAGTGGATATCAGATGATACAACGTGTTGATGAACCATTTTACTATTCAAAACGTGGTGGGGTTATAGATGTTTACTCTATCCAATATGAGAATCCTATTCGTATTGAATTTTTTGATGATGAAATTGAAAGCTTACGTTTCTTTGATAAAAATACACAACGTTCTTTAGAAAATGTTCAGGAAGTCACAATCTTACCGGCGACCGATCTGCTTTATGATGATCAGGAAATAGAACATGTGATTTCACAGATTGAAACATTACAGAGTCAAACACAGTGTCCTGATTATCAGGATGATTTGGATGAAGAAATTTCTATTGATATAGAATCTATTAAGAATCATGATTATTCATCTCGTCTTTATCAGTACATGGGATTGTTTTCATCATCAACGTCATTACGTTGTTATTTTGATGATGTGCTGATTGTAACATCAAGTCAGGAAAAAATAAAATCGGTCTATAATCAGTACGTAGAAGAAACATTCTACTATTCTCATGAATTACAAGATATGGGGAAAATGGTAAAAGGATTGTCATTATTTCAAAGTTTAGATTCATTATTAAAAAAGACAGATATTGACTTTGTTGATTTTAGAACGAATGACAAACAAATTTCCTTTTTAACAAGAGAAATTCAATTACCACTATTGAATGAAAATCAATTGATTCAACAAATCAAAGATTATCTCATTCAAAATAAAATCCTTATGTGTCTTGAAAATAGTCATCAGATTCAAATGATGACAGATTTATTGGATCAATATCATCTCTCTTATGCCTTGGTAGGTCATGATGATCATATTTATCAGGGAATTAATATTTATATGGGTGATTTATCAACAGGTATAGATTTTTGTGAAGAACATGTGATCCTGTTGACAGAAAAAGAGTTATTTAAGGTTAACAGTCAAAAGAAAAAAGGCTACATTAAATATAAAGATGCAAAAGTCATCAATGATTATACGGAATTAAATATTGGAGATTATGTTGTTCACGATGTCAATGGAATTGGACAATATATGGGTATTAAAACACTGGAAGTCAGAGGTGTGAAAAAAGATTACTTGTATATTGCCTATAAAGGAAATGATACTTTATATATTCCCGTAGAAAATTTTAAACTGGTACGAAAATATGCTTCCAGAGATGGGAAAGTTCCAAAAATTCATTCTTTAAATAGTACAGAATGGCAAAAAACAAAACAAAGAGTCAGAAACAAAGTTGATGATTTGGCAGATCGTTTAATTGAAATATATTCACAAAGAATGAAACAGCCAGGATTTGCATTTCCTAAAGATGATGCTATGCAAATACAGTTTGAAGAATGTTTTGGTTATGAACTGACACCAGATCAAAAAGAGGCTGTCAAAGAAATTAAAGCTGATATGGAAATGCCACGACCTATGGATAGATTGTTGTGTGGAGATGTTGGATTTGGGAAAACAGAAGTGGCTTTACGTGCCTGCTTTAAGGCTATTTTAGGTGGTAAGCAAGTGGCTTTTCTATGTCCTACAACGATTTTATCTTCACAGCATTATCATACGATGGTTACTCGTTTTGAAAATTTTCCAGTCACTATTGCTTTATTAAATCGTTTTACAACGACGAAACAAAGAAAACAGATTTTAAGTGATTTAAAGGAAGGAAAGATTGATTTATTAGTTGGGACACATCGTATTTTATCAAATGATGTTGTTTTTAAAGATTTAGGATTATTATGTATTGATGAAGAACAGCGTTTTGGTGTTAAACAGAAAGAAAAAATTAAAGAAATCAGAAAGACAATAGATGTTTTAACTTTAACTGCTACACCAATTCCAAGAACTTTACAAATGTCTTTAATGGGAATTCGTGGATTATCACAAATTGAAACACCACCGTTAAATCGTTTGCCAGTACAGACTTATGTCATGGAAAAAAGCAATCAGCTTGTCAAACAGGTGATTGAACGTGAACTTGGGCGAAAAGGACAAGTTTTCTATTTACATAATCAGACAGCCAATATTGAAAGTGTGGCTAATGAAATTGCCAGATTGGTTCCACAGGCAAAAATTGGTATTGGACATGGGCGTATGAGCAAAGATGAACTTGAAAAGGTGATGCAGGCTTTTGTAGATAAAGAATATGATATTCTGGTTTGTACAACGATCATTGAAACCGGTATTGATATTCCTAATGCCAATACCATTATTATTGAAAATGCTGATCGTTTTGGTTTATCGCAGCTTTATCAGATTAAAGGACGTGTTGGTCGTAGTGAACGTTTGGCTTATGCATATTTATTGTATGCAAAGAACAAGCAAATGAATGAAGAAGCAACGAAGCGTTTAAAGGCGATTAAAGAATTTGCACAATTAGGTAGTGGATATAAGATTGCTATGCGTGATTTATCTATTCGTGGATCTGGTGATATACTAGGAGGAGAACAGGCTGGATTTATTGATACAGTTGGTTTTGATATGTATATGAGGATTCTTCAGGAGGCTATTGAAGAAAAAACGGGAGAGAAAAAAGAAGAAAAAGAAGTGCCTGTTCAAAATGTCAATGTTGATGGTTATATTCCTGAAAATTATGTAGAAAATGATATGGAAAAATTAAATCTTTATCAACGTATATATAAAGCGCAACATTTAACACAGTTACAATCTTTAGAAAAAGAATTAAAAGATTTATATGGAACATTGCCTAGAGAAGTGAATAATATTGTATTGAAAAGAAAATATGAAATTTTATGTACACAGCCTTTCATTGATGAAGTCAAAGATGCAGGTGGATATGTTCAAATCATGTTGACACAGGAATTTTCAGCCCATATTGCAGGTGATCAGCTTTTTGAATTGGTTAATCGTTTATTTGATAAACCACAGTTAAAATACATTAAAAATGAAATTGTGATTATGATTCAAACAATCGGTCAATGGTTACCACATACAATAGAATTATTGAATGAATTAAAGAAAATGGATGAGCAATCACGACATCAGTGATTGCTTTTTCATATAAAAAAATCCTCATAGAATGAGGATTAATCATTTTGATAATTATCAATGATTTCATCAATATCAATACCTAATTTAAAACCTAATGTAAAATAATCATCAATAGTATTTTGATAGTCTTCACTAGAGTATTGTTTTTGAACATTTAAAATAGATTGATAAATCTTGAAAAATAAAGAATAAAGATCTTGATTTTCAGGAATTTCTGTATGATTTTTAATACTATCAATACGTAATTCATAACCAATAGACATTAACATCGTTAAACCTTCAAGATAGTTTTCTAATAACTGTTGATGATTGACAGGTTCTTCTTTTTCCCAAAATAAATAACATCTTGATTCAAGTGCAACTTCAGATAAATCATGTAAAAAAGATAAGATCTTTTGATTGATTCTTGTTGTGTTTAATATTTCATTTTTAGCGACTTGAATTTCTCTATTGATATAGACTTGATATAATTTTGCGACATCATTCATAATTTTTCACCTCTTATCTATTATCTTACCTCAATATGAATAAAATTTGAATGATTAACCAAAAATATGAAGGTGTTCTAATAAAATCTTAATACCCACACCTATTAAAATAATACCACCAGCAATTTCAGCTTTAGATTTATATTTCATACCACAGACATGTCCAATTTTCACACCTATCATTGAAATCACAAAAGTTGTACAGGCAATGATAGAAACGGCTGATAAAATATTGACATTTAAAAAGGCAAAAGTAACACCAATAGCTAAAGCATCAATGGAAGTAGCAATTGCTAAAGGAATCATGACTTTAGGTGAAAATTCTGTATTACATGTTTCTTCATCCTCAAACGCTTCTTTAATCATATTGATTCCAATTAAAGCTAATAAAATAAAAGCAATCCAATGATCAATACTTTCAATTTTATCTTTAAACTGAATACCTAATACATATCCTAAAAATGGCATAAAGCCTTGAAAAAAGCCAAAATAACCACCACAAATCAAAGCGTGTTTGAGTTTAAGCGTGCGTGTTGATAACCCTTTACAGATGCTCACCGCAAAAGCATCCATGGATAACCCGACACCAATGATCAATATTTCTAAAAACCCCATACGTCCTCCTTGTAATAAAAAAGACATGACTGTTGAGCGTACAGACAAGTCTTATTGTTTTCATCATATTCAAATTATAACAACTTTGCATATAAGTGTCAAACATCTTTTGGGATATAGTCACTGCCTATTTTTTTAGCTTGAAACTGATTGTTTGTGAAATCTTGAATCATATCCAGAAAATCAAGATTACGTAAATAACATTGATAAGAAACTTGTTCCTGATATTGAATATCTATACACTTGATGTGATGAACTTTTAATAAATGCTCAAGTTTACGTGTATATGTATAATCAACTGTTATATTATATAAATCAACCAGTTCTTTTTCAACGATATGAGCGACTTTAAGGGCTTCAGCTACACTTTGGCTATATGCTCGTGTTAAACCCCCAGCGCCAAGTTTAATGCCACCAAAATATCTGGTCACAATCGCTATCATATTTGTTAAACCTTGCATTTTCAAAACATTTAACATAGGCATACCCGCCGTTCCAGATGGTTCACCATCATCATATGCTCTTTCATGAGGACCAATAATATAGGCAACACAGTTATGTGTAGCTTGTGGATCGCTATATTTTGTAATCATATCGTTAGCCTGTTCAATTTGACTACAGGGAATCAAATGGCAAACAAATTCAGATTTTTTAATAACTAATGTATGGCTTGTATAATCTTCAATAGAAATCATGATGTCACACCTTTCTTTCTTTATTATATATGATTTCATTTTATTGTCAAAAGTGTTATAATAATGAGAGAAAAATTAACTTTTGGAAGCGAGGGATTGAGATGGCTAAGATTGCAGTATTAGCTGATAGTGGCTGTCAAATAGAATTAAATCAATATGAAGATCAAGGTATATTTATTGTGCCTTTATGTATTACGATGAAAAATCATACGTATTTAGATCAAAAAGACATTACCAGTTTGGAAGTTTTTGAAACTATGGAAAAAGAGGATATCATGGTCATGACTTCTCAGCCTGCAACAGGGGAACTGGTCAATATTTTACAAAGAATCAAAGATGCTGGTTATGATGAAGTTATCGGATTACCCATTGCGACAGGATTATCATCAACTTTAAATGGGATGAAAGTTGCTGGAGAAATGGTGGGTATTCCAATCACTTTAATTGATACAAAAGGAACTGCAGGCAATCAAAAATATTTAGTATTCACTGCTGCCAAATTGATTCAAGAAGGTAAGAGTGTTGGTGAAATTCAAGATATTCTTGAAAACATGATTGAACATTCTGGAACGATTATTATGGCCCCTAACTTAGAACATTTAAAGAAAGGTGGTCGTATTACGCCAGCAGTGGCATTACTTGCCAGCATGTTGAAAATTGTTCCAGTGATGGAATTAAATTATGACTTGGGTGGTAAAATAGATGTACTTGGAAAAGTCAGAACCTTATCTAAAGCCAAAGCTACACTTGTGAATCGCATGGTCGAATTAGGTGTCAATGCTAAGGAATATAAAGTCACAATTGAACATGTCTTATGTGAAAGTTCAGCTTTAGAAGTGAAACAGATGGTTTTAGAAAAAATTGGAAATGTTGAATTAGAGTTAAGAGAACTTCCAGCTGTTGTTGGTGCCCATATGGGAGTTGGAGGTATTGGTGTACAATATATCAAAAAATATACAGGATAGGAGAATGAACAAATGCCTTTATTTGATGATCTCACAAAAAAAGCAGCGAAATTGACAGAAGAGGCTATTGATAAAACACAGGAATTAGCTGGTACTGCCAAATTGAAGCTTAAAATGAAAAATTTAGAATCTGATCGTGATGATGTTTTTCGTGACTTAGGAAAATATTATTATCAACAAATTCAGACATCAGGTGTTGTTGATGAAGAAGTCATGGATATGTATCGTCATATTGAAGAATATAATCAAAAAATTGCAGAATTAAAACAATTACTAGACGAATAAGCTGAGGAAACTCAGCTTTTTTTGATATAATGAAAGTAGAGGTGATATGTATGAATATCAAGATGAGAAACTTGGCTATATGCATTGGTGGAATTTTTTGTATAATGAATTTAAATAGTGAATATCATTTCACTTATATGAATACTATACAGCCGTTTCTTTTTATCTTCTTTTTCATTTGTTTATTCTTTTTTAAAGAAAGTATCCTTTATCCCATATCAGGCTTATTAATGGGAATAGGTATTGATTATTCTTTAATTCAGGGAATCATCAATAATCCTTCTACAGTTCCTATTATTTTTGATAGTATTTTATCCCTATCTTTTATTCTTTATTTTATCATCATGCTTTTCAAAAAGAGATGGAATCGTCAAAATCAAAATATGGAATTATCTCAAGATATTCAGCACAAAAACTTGCCTGGAGATGGAACAATATCTCATCCATATAGATTAGATATTGATCAGACGCTTACCATCAATGATGAAATAGAACATCAATATCATAAAGTGATGTATGCACTCAATGGTGGAAGTCAAGAATACGAAGATTCAACATTTGGTTTTAAAGATAAGGTATTGGTAGGAAAAAAACATCTCCAACAAGATTATGGTGGTTTTTGGAAATATGAAAGTGATATGCCTGCTTTAAAGGAAAATGGAACCCTTTGGATGAAAGGTGTCGTTTATCTTTCGCATGGTGATGTCAAAAATATATATCAGATGCTTTGTGATGATCATCTGTGGCAAATGATTCAAGAAAATATATCACATGTGTTAAACTTATCCTATAAAGAGAGTTATCAATTTTTAATAGACAATCAGATTCCACAAGATGCTGCCAAGAGTTTGTTGAAAGTTATTGCTCAAAAAGATAATATATTTGATCAAGATATCATAAAGTCATTTATTAAATTCAGTTTTCAAAAAGAAGATTACCAGGAAGCAATGGAACATCAGGATGGAATGATTTATTGTGCTTATTGTATCTATTATTATGATAACTGGTTTTTACAAATGAGAGAAGGCGTATGGAAAGTGAAACCAACTCTTTATGAACCATCTCTTTATTATGGAAAGGGTACTTATCAACCATTTGAAAAATAATCGTATAATAAAATCAATATTTAATAAAGATATTTCAATAGAAAGCAACAATGAGTATTGTGGGTAATATTCATTGTCTTTTTTATAAGGAAATTAAGAAAGTGATTATTAAAAATATTTTTATTATAAATAAATCATAAAAAATTATTTTAATATCAACTTTTGCTTTTATGTCTTCAAAATATTTGTTATAATGTAAGAGAGGATGAGTATATATGAATAGAAAATGGTATTTTTTAGAGTACGTAGGAGCTCTTATATGTGCATTTATGGCTAACGTTGAATATCAATTTTCATATATGAATGGTATTCATTTATTATTGTGGATCATTTATTTTGGAGTATTTCTTTATTTTAAAGAACATATTTTCTATTGTGTGTTGAATGTTTTGATGGCTTTAAGTGTATGTCTTTCATTAATCATAGGGATAATAACGAATCCACAGCCTGTTTGTATTATCTTTGATTCTATCATGATGATGTTTTTACTTGTTTTAGCCATTGTTTTGTTTATAAAAAGAAGAGCTGTCAATCCAAATAATCAAATTCTTAATGAACTGAAATATACAATACGTGATGGAAATGGAACGGTGGAACATCCTTATATTCTTGATGAAAACACTCTACCTCCTCTATGGAAAGAGATGATTGATGAACAAAATCATAAAGTCAGTTATGCTTTAAATGGGGCAGGACGAGAATATAAAGATTTCTCATTGAATATTGAGGATTATATTTTGGCTGGGAATAAACATAAAAAACAGGAGCTGGGTGGCTATTGGATTTATCAAAGTGATATGCCTGTGTTTAAAAATGAAGGCACATTATGGATAAAAACAGTGATTTATTTATCTTATCCTGACTGTCAGTTATTATATGAATTATTGAAAGATTATAAACAGTGGCAGACCATTCAAAAAAACATTTTATCTTTATCCAAGATGTCATATGAAGAGGGGTATTCTTTATTAAGAAAACATCAGATATCCAAACAACATTGTCAAGTGTTATTCAAAATCTTAGGTATGACAGATCATATATTGAGTCCATCCGTGATTTTAGATCTTGTTAAAAATAAGTTTCATTTATCACGCTACCAAGAAGCCATGGAATATCAAGAAGGTATGCTCTATTGTGTATATTGTTTTACATATCAGGGACAATGGTTTCAATGTATTCTTGAGGATAACTGGAAAATCTATCCTATACTTTATGAACCATCTTCTTATTATGGCCAGGGTATTTATCAATCATTTGGACAAGATTTTGTATAAAGCAAAATCTTTTTCTATATATAAAAAAATAAAAAAAGTGTTTTAACTCCGTTTTTTAGGTGTTAAAATAGGTATAAAGTCATCTTCAAAATCATAAAATGGGTATAATGATAATACAAGGAGATGACATATATGAAAAAAACTTATCAAAAACAAGAAATGATCACTTTTGTTCAAAAGAAAAATTATGTATTAGAAATTATGAAAGATTCATCTATATTGGAGTTATTTGCCAGTTGCTTACATGAAAAAGAATTGAGTCATTTATTACATGATAAAAGACTTTATCAACAACTTTTTATAGCTGCCTTAAGACATTTATATCAGGCGCAGAATTATCAGGATATGGAAAATGATTTAATGATGATGAATAGTTTGTTTTCACATCAGGATTATTTGTTGTTGAAAGAAGATATTTTTAAAAAAATAGCTAAAAAAACAATAACATTACAAGAATATTGTGTGATCCGATATCTGATTCCTTTTGAGAATATGTCTTTTTCTCAAGTCATTTCTATTCTTGAACATCAATATCATGTAGATACACTGGATTGTGCTAAAATATGTCTATTGGAAGATGAATATCATTTAGCCTATCAATATTTACTGCAACTAGATGACTGCCAGGATGAAGTTGTCTTAGATTTACTTTGTAGCTACAGCATGAGAGACTATCTTTCATTAATGCGTCATTACAACAGGAAGAAAAGTTATCAGCTTGTTATGAGTCATTAGGAGTCTATTATGGGAAAAAGAATGTTTTATGTACTGAAGATGATTTTACAAACGCCAAATAAAGCCATTACAGCTTTAGAAATACAGGAAGCTTTAATGAAACAGGATATGAAGATTGATATTAAAACTGTTTATTCTTGTATCAAACAAATCAATGATTTTTTTAATGGTTGGATAGGTAGAGATTTGATTATCTCTTATCATAAATTAGGTTATAGGATAGATGAAGATATATTTGAGGATGGTGAATTACAATTTCTATTAGATCAGATTGCCTTTCATCAGGATTTAAATAGAGAAGATCAGCAACATTTAGAAAAGAAACTTCTCACCCTATCTTCTTTTCATCAACAAAAACGTCTCGTCTTATTTCAACCAAGTGAACGTCAGCATTCTTTTTCTCTATTTATCAATTTAACAGTTATTATGAAAGCGATTGAACATCAAAAAGCTATTTCTTTTCAATATATTGATTATGATATTCAAAATCATCAATTCATAGAGGTGGCTTCACAAAGAGGGAATAAAGATGATCAATATATTGTTTCTCCTTATTCTTTAACTTCCCAAAATAATCATTATTATATGATTGCCTATAATGAAAAACATCCCCAGCAATTAACCAATTATCGTATTGATCGTATGCGTGCTATTCAGACTTTAAATAAAGGATATATCAATATTCAGGAACAATTTGATATCCAAAATGAAATTGAAAAGATGATGAATATGTTTATATCTCATCATCGTGATACATTGGTTATTGAATGCGATTATAAACAGTTAAGAGAGATGGTATCACGTTTTGGATTGAATATGCGAGTACAGCGTTTATATCAGGAACGTTTATTATTAACAATTGAAGATGTTTCTATTTCAGAAGGATTGATTGGCTGGATTATGATGATGCAAACTCAAATTAAAGTGATTTCTCCACAGTATCTACATGATGACATCAAGTCGCGTATAAAAGCTATGCACAACCTTTATCAAGATATGTTATAATGGAATTGGAGTGGGTGATGAAAATGCAAAAAATCATGATTGTCGAAGATGATGAAGTCATCGCTTTAGCAATTCAAAAACATTTAGAAACATGGAATTATGAAGTTGAAGTTGTGGATGATTTTGAACATGTTTTAGATCTTTATCTTCAAAAACAGCCAGAACTTATTTTATTAGATATTTCCTTACCTTTTTATAATGGATATCATTGGTGTGAACAGATTCGTAAAGTATCTTCAGTACCTATTATCTTTATTTCATCTGCCAATGAGAATATGAATATTGTCATGGCTATTTCTATGGGAGCAGATGATTTTATCACAAAACCTTTTGATTTTCATGTCTTAACAGCGAAAATTCAGGCGTTACTTCGTCGTACATATTCTTTTTCTAAATCTATGCAGGTTTTAACATATAAAGATTTGGTTTTAAATATCTTAGATGCAACTATTTCTTATCATCATCAGACTATTGAACTGACGAAAAATGAATTAAAGATTTTACAGGTTCTCTTTGAAAAATCAGAAGTATTTGTATCACGTGATGATTTAATGATGGCATTATGGCAAAGCAATGAATTTATAGATGATAATACTTTAAGTGTGAATATGAATAGATTAAGAAAGAAATTAGATGATTTTCATATTGAACATCTTATTCAAACAAAAAAAGGATTAGGTTATAAGCTGGCTTATGAATAGATTACTGCATTATTTTTATGATAAAAAAGCTTTTTATATTCTCTATTTATCAAGCATTGGTATTTTTTGTCTGATTCTTTATTTATATAATGTTTTCATTGAAGCTGTCATCTATGCGACTATTTTATGTCTGGTTTTATTGATTGTTTATTTTGCGATTGATTATTTTTTCTATTATCAAAAAACGAAAAATTTAGAATCAATCTTTCAATTAGAAGATATGATTTTATTAGATTTACCACAAAGTTCTGGATATATTGAAACTCAATATCAATTATTGATTCATCAGATCCATCATTTATTAAAAGAAATGAAAGAACAACATGAAATACATAATCAGGATATGTTAGATTATTTCACTTTATGGGTTCATCAGATCAAAACACCTATTTTTGCATTAAGACTTTTAATTACATCTCAAAATGCTTCAACAAACGATATGCTCTTACAAGTTTTAAGAATTGAACAATATGTAGATATGGCTTTACATTATATGAAATTAGAACAGATTTCTTCTGATTTACGTATCAAACGTTATGATTTAAATGAGCTCATTCAAGATGTCATAAAAAAACAAGCCACTTTTTTTATTCAAAAGAAATTAACTTTAAAAATTGATCCAATAGATTTACAGGTTTTGACTGATGCCAAATGGTTGTCCTTTGTTTTGGAACAGATTTTATCCAATGCATTGAAATATACCAAAACAGGTGGCATACATATTTTTGTTGAAGATGAAGTTTTATATATTGAAGATACGGGTATTGGGATTAAACAGGAGGATTTACCAAGACTGTTTGAAAAAGGCTTTACAGGATATAATGGAAGAATGGATAAAAAAGCAAGTGGTCTAGGATTATATTTATGTGCTCGCATATTAAAGTATTTAGGACATCCTATTCATATCCAGTCAACTCAAGGAGTGGGAACAACAGTGATGATTGATTTTCATGTTAAGGATTTACAAGTTGAATAAATCTTACAGAAATGTAAGTTATAACAGAGAAATTGTAAGATAAATCAATGGTACATATTTCTCTTTTTTTATAAACTATAAGTGTACAAAGGAGGAGTTAAAATGTCATTACTGGAAGTTAAAAATTTAAAGAAAATTTATACAACACGTTTTTCCAATCAACAGGTACAGGCATTATCCAATGTCACTTTTAGTGTTGAAGAAGGTGAGTATGTTGCGATTATGGGTGAATCTGGAAGTGGGAAAACAACTTTATTAAATATTCTAGCTTCATTAGATCAGCCAACCAGTGGACAGGTCTTATTAAATGGTCAAGATATTACTCATTTAAAGGAAAAAGAAATCTCACAGTTTAGAAGAAAGAATCTTGGTTTTGTATTTCAGGATTTTAATTTATTAGATACATTTTCTATCAAAGATAATATTTTCTTACCACTTGTCTTATCTAAAGAACCTTATCCTGTTATGCAACAGAAATTAAAAGCTTTAGCACCAAAACTGGGTATTGAGGATTTATTAGAGAAATATCCATATGAAATATCTGGTGGACAGAAACAAAGAGTTGCTGTTGCAAGAGCGCTTATCACACATCCTCAACTTGTTCTGGCAGATGAACCTACGGGTGCCCTTGATTCAAAGTCAACGGATCAATTGTTGGAAATTTTTGATACAGTCAATCAGGAAGGGCAAACAATTTTAATGGTGACTCATAGTACCAAAGCAGCCAGCTATGCTTCAAGAGTCTTATTTATTAGAGATGGTGAAGTTTTCCATCAAATTTACAAAGGAAATCAAACGAATCAGCAAATGTATCAAAGTATTTCAGATACACTAACATTACTTGCGACAGGAGGGAAATAAAATGAAATCTTTCTTTTATCCCCGTCTGGCATTAACCAATCTCAAAAAGAATTCTAAGTTATATTTTCCATATTTATTAACAAGTTCCTTTACTGTCATGATGTTTTATTTAATTAATTATCTAGCATCACATAAAGGTTTAGAACTAATGGCAACGGGTTCAAGTACAATGCGGGTCATCTTGAATTTGGGAATTATTGTGATGGTTATCTTTTCTGTCATTTTCTTATTTTATATGAATAGTTTTTTAATGAAACGTCGAAAAAAAGAAATAGCCCTATACAATATTTTAGGGTTAGAAAAGAAACACATTATGATTATGATGTTGTGTGAAACCATCATCACAACATTGATTTCATTTGTTATGGGATTTCTTTTTGGTATTATTTTTAGTCAGCTGGTTTCATTAGTATTGATTCATTTAATGGGACTATCTACAACCTTGACATTTCATATTTCATGGTCATCTTTTCTAGTTGCCGTTATTGTCTTTTTACCTATTTATTTGGCTTCTTATCTCATTCATGTGATTCAAATTCAATTATCAAACCCTATTGAATTATTAAGAGGTTCTCAAAGTGGTGAAAAAGAACCGAAGACCAAATGGCTGATGACAATCATTGGTTTGGTAACACTTGGATTAGGATATTATATTGCTATTACGATTGATGATCCCACAACAGCAATGCTCTTGTTTTTTGTAGCTGTTATCTTGGTTATTATTGGAACCTATTGTTTATTTACTGCAGGTTCTATTACAATTTTAAAACTTTTAAAGAAAAATAAGCATTTCTATTATCAGACAAAACACTTTACTTCTGTGTCTCAGTTAATTTATCGTATGAAACAAAATGCTGTAGGACTGGCAAGTATCTGTATTCTATGTACATGTATATTAGTTATGTTATCAAGTACAGTTTCACTCTATTTTGGAATTGAAGATACAATTAAAGCTTATCAGCAGGATAGTTTTCAGCTTAAAGTTTATGGCTATGATGATGGAACATTGCCAAGTGATCAGGAGTTTGCAAAGTTTTATTCACAAATGCAGACTGAATTAGAGAATCATGATATTGGTATTGATAGTTTTATTCATACCAAAAGATATTCAGTCAGTGTACGTTTTGGAAATGACCATATTTTGGCAGAAGACGAATCTGGGGATTTTGTTGTGGGATATTTGGTAGGGATGACACAGGATGAATATAATCGTGCCTATCATCAAAATGTTCAATTAAGTGGTCAGAATATTTTAGTGAGCAGTAATTTCTTTGAATTTGGAGATACTTTAGACATAGATCAACAAAAATATCCAATTCAGGAAGTTGTGCATCAACCCTATTTATTACCTAATGAAAATCCTACTGCACAAAGAAATCTGATTGTCATTATGAAAGATGAAGAAGCTATTCAAGAGATGATGTCGTATTTCTTTGGAGATACTATCCAGCCAACAGAAAATCTTTCTATTGTATATCAGGATCAGTCTCAAGAAAAAGAAGCTGAAGACATATTAAGAAAGTGTTTAGATAACTTTTCCTTAGAAACAGAGACAGAACAGGGAGGCATTTCTTTCTATCGTTCTTCATTATATGAAGTCAGAATCATGTTGATGGAATTGTATGGAAGTTTATTTTTCTTAGGTATTTTCTTAGGCATCTTATTTTTAATGGCTACAATATTAATTATGTACTATAAACAGTTATCAGAAGGTTATGAAGATCAAAAACGCTTTGAAATTATGCAAAAAGTTGGAATGAGTACAAAAGAAGTGAAACAGACTATTCGTTCTCAAGTTTTAATCTTCTTCTTTTTACCACTGATAGCTTCAGTTATTCACATGGCATTTGCTTTCCATTTGATAACTTTGATGTTTAGTTATATTGTTTTGAGTGGAACAGAGGTGTTTATTACATGTACAATCATCTCAGTCATTATTGTGGCGATTGTTTATGCGAT
This sequence comes from Massilimicrobiota sp. An142, assembly GCF_002160725.1. Taxonomy (NCBI): domain Bacteria; kingdom Bacillati; phylum Bacillota; class Erysipelotrichia; order Erysipelotrichales; family Erysipelotrichaceae; genus Massiliimicrobium; species Massilimicrobiota sp. An142. Next base: position 18,305 of record NZ_NFLD01000015.1, read on the forward strand.
TGTCTATGTCTTTACATCAAGAACATATTATCGTATTGTTAAGAATTAATAGAAGATGAATGAATGTTCATCTTCTTTTTTTGAATAAAAAAAGAAGTGAAACAAAATTCACTTCGTTATTTTCTTAATATTTTATCTAAGCTTTTTCCTTTCGCCAGCTCATCTATCAGTTTATCAAGATAGCGTATATTTTGCATCATGGGATCTTCAATGGTTTCTAATTTGACACCACAGATACTACCTTTGATTAAAAATCTTTTTTCATTCAAACTTGGAGCCTGAAGAAAGAAATGTTTATAGTCTATAGGTGTTTTTAACATTGCATGAATCTGATCTTGAGAATAGCTTGTTAACCATTGAATGACTGTATCAACTTCTTCTTGGTTACGTCCTTTTTTCAATACTTTTTGAAGCAGTAAAGAATAGATTTGAGAAAAGGGCATCTGGAAGATTTTATGATTCATTATAACAATCCCATCTCAATTACTTTAAAACGATATATGTTTAAAAATATGTTGATTTTATCAGTGTTTTTTAATTTAACAGTTCTTTGTTTTTAATTTTTGACAGGTTTTTAACAGGTTTGTGAACATCTTCATTAAATATATCATTGATTGTTTCTAATGCAATTTCTTCTTTTAAATGTGTGTATATTCCTAGAGTTGTTTCTATTTTTTTGTGTCTAAGAATACGTTGGGCTATTTTCGGATTGACATCATTTTCAAATAATCTTGTAGCCATTGCATGTCTTAACTGATGGAAATATATGTGATTTCCTGTTACCTTGGAATAATATGCCATATTACCAGAGAGATTCCCTGGCTTGATGTATTGTCCTGTATCGGTGCATATAAGAATATCAAAATGATGGTTTTCAAGATATTTAAGAAGTTTAGTCTTAAGCTGATATGGCATGGGGACAGTGTTCGTAGATTCATCTGTTTTTGTGGAGCTTATATAAAGAGTGTTTGAGTCATAGTCATATTCTAATGTTTTATTGATATAAATTTGATTGCTTTCAAAATCAAGATCATGGACATCTAAAGCAAACACTTCACCTATTCTTGCACCTGTATAGTATCCAATCCATAATGCCATTTCATATTGTTTTTTAAAAATCATGTTCTTGCTGTTTCTGATTCTATTAAGATAATCGTTAAAGATATCTTCAGATACTGGTTCTCTCGGTTTTGCGTCTTTCTTTCCTAAATTTATTTTTGCCTTGTATGGATCCTTAAGGAAACCATTTATATAGGCAAATTTAAAAATATTATTAAGTAATCTAAGACATATATCTTTTGATCCATATGACAAAGTGGTTATTGTATCAAATTTTATTTGAACCAGATAATTATCAATCAAAGCGATTTTATATTTTCCAAATAGTGGACCAATATAATTTTTATATTTATTTTCATACATTTGTGCAGTAGATTTTTTTATAGGTGCACTTCTGATATAGAGTTTAAATACTTCGTCAACAGTAATTGGATTAATCTTATATACTTCTCCACTGGTAAGAAGCTCAGATTTTTTCAATGTTTCATGATTTAAAGCGTCTGTCTTTTTTAAGAATCCGCCTTTTATATATGTCTTTTTTTGACCATATTTATCTGTATAGTCAAAGTATACCTGATATGTATATCCTTTTGCTGCTTTCTTGCTTTCTCTTTTTCTAATACTCATAAAAACACGTCCTTTCTTTTTAAGATTGCCTTAGACGTGCTTTATGTGTTAAAATAAAGTACGTAAAAGGACTTTGGTTAGTTGTTTTACAATGAGATGAGGTATTGGTAGTACCTCGAAAAGTTTACTGTTGGTAGCAGTAGACTTTTTAAATTATTTTCTATTCCCCTGTTGGTAGCGGGAGAGTTTTTTGCAATACTTTCTTCTTTACAAATACGAAATCAAAGAGAAGAACATAAATAACAATATAAAATAAAAACCTGTTGTAAATACAACAGGTCACATAAACATTGGCCCTATAGACCACTATAATAATTTCATAGAGGCTAAAACCTCTCTACACCTGTAGTATAAACGTTTGATTACAAAAAGTCAATATCAAAATTTTCGTTAAAAGGAATTGTTGTAAATCTTTTTATAATTTCAATATCAATTTTTTTCATAGATTCTTGTGATATGTATATTTTACCTATTGGATCAAATTGATTTATTGGTTTCATTATTTTTAACTTGCTAATTGTTTGTATGTTTTGTATCATTGCATAACTATTTTTTCCTTGATTTTTATCATATTTTTTAGCAGCTTCATTTATAATATTAAGATTTTTTAACAAAATTTCACGTTCATTTTCAAACTTTATTTCTTTTTCTGTTAAGTCATTTAATAATATTTTACTTTCGTTACAAATTTCAATAAATCTTTTATCCTTTGCCAGATTTTCTTTGTTATAAGAGTTTTCTTTTTCTAGTTCTTTTAATAGCACAACATTTGATTCTAATTTTTTTAATATTTTATCTCCATCAATTTTTATGTTATACCATTTTTTTACGTCTGGTAATATATGATCTATGGTGTATTTTACTGTTGATGTATTTACTAATTTATATATATCATCCTTTAATGGAAGATATATTTTTTTATTTTTTGATGATAATGGAACTACAGTTAAAACAGAATTTTTGGGATGATCTGATTTACTCAATACAATTGCAAAATGATTTCCAGATAGTTCATTTCCAATGTTTATACCAAAATTAACTAAAACAATGGCTCCCCTTTTATATATTTGAAATTTTGCTTGATTCGTATTGTTGTTTTCATGTTCAAATGAGTTTGATTGAAATTGTAAATGATAAGGCAAATATTTAAATTTTTCGATTTTTGTATTCTGAACTATATTTAAAAATTTTTTACAGGCAATTTCAGAGATTAAGACTCTATTTTTTTGAATTTTTGATTTTATTGTCATTTTATTCCTCCCTATTTTCTAATATATTGTTTATATCACATCACTTTGAAAAGCAACAGCCTTTCCAATTACTCTTACTTTTTCAAGTTCTTCACCTGTTAAAACAATATCCTGATACTTATTATTTTCTGGTCTAAGAATAACCATGTTTTGTTCTTTATAGTAGTAAAAACGTTTTAATGTTGCTTCATCATCTATAATAACAACAGCAATCTCTCCATTGTTTACAATGTCCTGTTTTCTTACGAATACTATATCACCATCATGGATCCGTGCGTTGATCATACTGTCACCTTTGCATTGCAGACAGAAATCAGCGTGAATATCGGTTCCAACCATAATATAGCTTTCTCTATCTTCATCAACGTATATGGGTTCACCACATGCAACACTTCCTAGAAAAGGAAGTTTTATTTTGTCTATTTTATAGATGTTATTAATATAATCGCTATCATCATTTGATTTATCTTCTACTAAATCTGATTTTAAAATACCTAAATAATCAGCTAGAATCTGTACTTTATCCATTCTCGGATATTTTTTACCGTTAACCCAATCTGATACTGTACTAGATGTAATATTCAAGTCATTAACAATATCAGCTTGAGTTTTTTTGTGTATGTTTAATTGATATTTTAAATTTTTAGAAAAAATATCTTTTTGTTTCTGTTTAGAATCCATAGATATCACCTTACTTTCTATATTAAGAATATCACTTTTAGCGTATTAAAACAATAAAAACATGAAAAAATTTCCGTTTTAAGTTGACAACACGCTTAAAGCGAGTATAATTATTGGCGAGGAGGTGGTTAAAATGCAATTAACTTTAAAAGCATGGAGAGTAAATAGTGGTTTGACAATTGCTGAAGTAGCTGAAAAACTAGGGAAAACAGAAAGAACTATTCAGAATTGGGAGAGTGGGACCACTATTCCAGATAAAGGTAATTTAGATAGTTTAGCTGAAATATATAAAACTACTATTGATCATATTTTTTTGGCTGACAATCACGCTTTAAGCGAACGATATGACTTATACAAGTAGAATAAAACAAAGAAAGGGTGAATACAATTATTAAACATTACATAACAAAATATGAAGAAAATGATGAATTGTATGTTGAATCATGGATTCAAATAAATCTATTTGGATATGTTTGGTGTTTTTCTAGGAGAAGGATAAAAATTCCCAAACAATAAATGCTTGGGATAAAAGGTTATATTTTTTTCCATTTTCTACCTTTTTCTTGAGTTGGTGGTAATCTGTCGCCTTTATCAATTTTCACAGTTCTAGGTTTAGACACTTCTCCACCACGAGGACCAACTTCTCTATATTTTCCCGGAGTTTGATTGTCGGTACCTGGCTTAATAAGTTTTGGCAATATTACACCTCCTTTCAAAGTGATTATATCACAGAATAAGAAGGACAAAGAGAAACAAAAAAAGAAAGGGTGATTGAATGGATAAAAAACAATTGTATCCTTATGCAAAGGAAGTTCATGAAGAAACAGATAGTAAAAAAATAGCATCATATTTAAGCAACCAGAAAGAAGAATGGATTGCAGTGAATGCTATTTTTGACAAAAAGAATGAATTATTAAAGGTTGTTTTGATTAGGTTGAAATAATCTTACATTTTTACAGGGATAGATGGTTCATTACCATTGCGTTTGTCCCAGCCAAGAACATATATGGTTATGCAATCGCAATTGTTTTCATTAATGCAGGTTGTAAAAACATTTAATAGTTTCCATTTTTTCATTAAGTACCTGTTGCAACGTTCTTCATCTGCTACTTCAATAACCCTAATGATATTAGGATAAAAAAGTTCATATTCATTCATGTTTTAAACCTCCTTTCATGAAAATTATATCATGCTAGGGAGTAAATTTAGCAAACAAATATTAAAGATTATCGACAAGTTTATTTTAGCAGATTTTGGAAATTGAAGTTTTCAAAAATAGTGTTTTAACACCTGAAAAGAGGAGTTAAAAACAGAAAGTAGGGAAAATCATGAAAAATAAAGATATCTTAGATCACTTGAAAAAAGTTAGAAACATCGAAGGTATTCAGCAAAAAATGTTAGAGGAATATGAACTTCCTGATGATATGGAAATCACAGATAGTATGATGCTTGGTTACTTGCTAGGTTATATCAACAGGATTCTTGAAAGGGGGTGAGCAGAAAAATGGAGGCACCAATAGAGATTAAGATAAATTCTCAAGTTTTAGAAAAAATCATTATCCAGAGTTTGGAACAAAGTATACCTGTTAATAAGAATCAGAAAAATGACAGTGAGTATCTAAAATGTGTTGGTTCAAAGGATACCATGGAAATTCTAGGAATAGGAAAAAGGGCATTTGAGAATCTTGTATGCAGTCATATTCTTGAACCGATGCAAATGGGCAGTGGCTTTAAAATTCCATTGTGGCAGTTAGAAGAATTTCAAAAATCATATAAGGGTATGGATTTATCAACCTATGAAAAATGCGTAATTGCAAAAGAAAAAGTCGATGCGGCAACATCGACCAAAGATTAATTAAAAGTGAAAATTAATCACCTTTATTATAGGTGGTTAGAAAGGGGAAATCAAGATGAAAGTATACATGATTGTATTTGTGATTACATTTGTATCAACTTTATTAGCGCCTATTGCAGGAATCTATAATGGAAATTTATCGTTGCTATTTGGAACGATTGGTTTTATATCAGCGATGATACTTGGAGGTATAGAAAATGAAAATGAGTAGACCAGATCTAGTTGTCCCTTATCAGGAATTGCCATTGAGAGATAAATTATATCCTTATATTTTAACAACAGCCATAGTACTGGCAACTGTAGTCGCAGTCATTATGGCCAGTGTGAAAGGAGTGGGGTAAATGGAAAAGGAATTCAAAAAGGGACAGCTGGTAGCCTACTGTCCAACAGATGCAAGAGGAAAAATCTATAAAGTTGAAATTGGAGTTTTCAGCAAATATACAAAGGACAAAAGGGGTGCATTCATCTGGTATCACATGGGAGGTACATGTGCTTGTACTCCAATAGAACACTTATACCCAGTAGAAAATGACAACTATATTGTCATTGGACATACATTCAACAGCTTAGATAAGGAGAAAATATAATATATGAACGAATTTAATTTAGATGCTTTTTCTTCAAATTTAGACGAAGCTATCAAGTATATAAAAGTAAATAAATCAGTAAACATAAATGAAAGATATAGAATCGAAACAAATAAGAATGATGAAATTGTTAAAGTTTATGTCATTGAAAATGGAAAGATAAAAACTGTTGCACATTTCAACAATGGAAAATTAATTAGTGAATGTCAAGGAGGATCAAAAAATGGATAAAAAAATAACAATCAATTCTCTTGAATTGGAAAATGTTAAACGAATTAAAGCAGTGACTATTACACCTACAGAAAAAGGGTTGAATATCATTGGTGGGAACAACAGACAGGGAAAAACATCAGTTCTTGACAGCATTGCATGGGCATTAGGTGGAGAAAACTTTAGACCATCCAAGCCAACAAGAGAAGGGTCAACGATTCCACCATATTTGAAGATTCAATTAAGCAATGGAATTGTTGTTGAAAGAAAAGGGAAGAACAGCTCTTTGAAAGTAACTGATCCATCTGGAAAGAAAGCAGGCCAAACATTATTGGATGATTTTATTGAAAAGTTAGCTTTGAATTTACCAAAATTTATGAATTCATCCAATAAGGAAAAAGCCAATATTCTTTTACAGATTATAGGAGTAGGTGAACAACTAGCTCAATATGAAATGCAGGAAAAGGAATTGTATCAGGAACGATTGACAGTTGGTCGTATTGCTGACCAGAAGAAAAAGTATGCTAAAGAACAGATATATTATGCTGATGTTCCTGATGACCTTATCTCTCCGCAGGACTTGATTAATCAGCAACAGGAAATTTTAGCTAAAAATGGTGAAAATCAGCGTAAAAGAGAACGAGTTCACCAGATTGAGTATCAGGTATCAACGCTTGAACAGGAATATGCTTCATTGATGAAACAGATTGAAGCTAAAAAGATGGAACTTGATAAGGCAAGAGAAGACTTGTCTATTGCCAAGATGGATGCTCTTGATTTGATTGATCAGTCTACTGATGAATTGGAAAAGAATCTTGCAGATATTGAAGAAACAAACAGAAAAGTACGTGCAAATCTTGATAAACAGAAAGCTGAAGAAGATGCAAAACAGTATGATGAACAATATGATTCATTAACAGTGAAGATTGAAAATGTTAGAAAACAGAAGATGGATTTATTAAATCATGCTGATTTACCATTGCCTGGTCTCTCTGTAGAAGATGGAGAACTTACATACAATGGAAACAAATGGGATGGTATGAGTGGTAGCGACCAGCTAAAAGTATCAACAGCTATTGTTCGCAAACTTAATCCTAAGTGTGGATTTGTATTGTTGGATAAGCTTGAACAAATGGATCTTGATACACTCAATGATTTTGGACAATGGCTAGAAAATGAAGGTCTACAGGCGATTGCTACACGTGTTTCAACAGGAGATGAATGTTCAATCATCATAGAAGATGGAATGGTTAAACAGGTGCAGGAAGAAGTTAAAGAACAACCTAAATGGAAAGCAGGTGAATTTTAATGGGGTATGAAATTACAGAAGGTATCGTAAACAGTGCACAAAAAGTTGTCTTTTATGGTCCAGAGGGTATTGGGAAATCAACTTTTGCATCACATTTTCCTAATCCATTATTTATTGATACTGAAGGTTCAACTAAAAAGCTTGATGTCAAAAGATTACCAAAGCCAACGAGCTGGCAGATGCTTATAGATATGGTCAAGTTTGTGATTCAAACTAAACCATGCAAGACTCTTGTCATCGATACTGCAGACTGGGCAGAGAGATTATGCGTCGAAGCAGTATGTGCATCTCATGGCAAAAAAGGCATTGAAGACTTTGGATATGGAAATGGATATACATATGTTGCTGAAGAATGGGGAAGATTCCTCAATCTTCTACAGGATGTTGTTGATGTAGCAAATATCAATGTTTTACTGACAGCACATGCAATCATCAGAAAGTTTGAACAGCCCAATGAAATGGGAGCGTATGATCGCTATGAGCTTAAATTAGGAAAGAAGACAACTGCCCAGACAGCTCCTATTACAAAGGAATGGGCTGATATGGTTCTTTTTGCAAATTATAAGACTTTCAGTGTTGCTGTTGATGATAAGGGAAAGAAACATAAGGCACAGGGAGGACAGCGTGTCATGTATACAACACATCATCCATGCTGGGATGCAAAGAATAGAGATGGATTGCCAGAAGAGTTACCACTTGATTATAGTGCAGTTGCACATATCTTTGATAATCAAAATGCTGTTAAAGAATTAAGTGAGGGTCCAACATTTACTATTGAACAGCCAAGTGAAAAAGTATTGGAGCCTGAACCATTGGATCCAATTAAATTTGATGATTTAGAAGTTCAAGAATTTGATGATGGAATTCCTAAGGCTTTAAAGGACCTTATGAATGTTAATATGGTTACCGAACAGGACATCATGGATGTTGTAGCAATGAAAGGATATTATCCTGCGAATACACCTATCAAGAATTATGATCCTGGTTTTATTGAGGGTGTGTTGATTGGAGCATGGGACCAAGTATTGAATATGATTCAGAAAAATAAAATGCAATTTTAAGGAGGAAAATACGAATGGAAGTTATGGATAGAGAATTTGGATGGGATGATGTCATCCAGAAAGATAGTGAATTTATTATATTGCCTGAAGGAGATTATGATTTCAAGGTAGAGTCATTTGAAAGAGAAAGATTTAATGGAAGCGAGAAAATGCCACCATGTAATGTGGCCATTGTTAAAATCAGAATTGATGATACTGCAACTGGTCAGTCTGCTTTTGTCAATCATAGATTAATGCTGCATAGCAGATGTGAATGGTCTTTAAGTGAATTCTTTGCTGGCATTGGTCAGAAGAAAAAAGGTGAGCAATTGAAGATGAATTGGCAGATGGTTCCTGGATCAACAGGAAGATGCAAGCTAGGAATAAGAACATATAACGGGAATGAATATAATGAAATTAAGAAGTTCTATCCAAAGGATCCTAGTTATAATCAGAAATCTCATGCAGGTGGCGGATATACTGCTGGTCAGTTCTAGGTGAAATTTATGGAATTTAAACCTAGACCATATCAAAAAGAGGCACAGGATGCCATATTCAAGCAATGGAATGAAGTTGATAGAACACTGCTTGTCTTACCTACAGGATGTGGAAAGACAGTTGTTTTTGCTAAGGTAACAGAAGAATGTGTTAGAAATGGGGACCGTGTCCTCATTCTTGCACATCGTGGAGAATTGCTAGAACAGGCTGCCGATAAAATCAAAAAATTTACTGGTCTTATGTGTGCAACTGAAAAGGCTGAAGAAACATGTCTAGGAAGCTGGTTTAGAATTGTTGTAGGTTCTATACAGTCATTGATGAGAGATAAGCGACTAAAACAATTTCCATCAGATTATTTTGACAAGATTATAATCGATGAGGCTCATCATTGTTTAAGCAATGGATATCAAAAAGTGCTTATGCATTTTGATCATGCAAAGGTACTTGGCGTAACAGCTACTCCAGATAGAGGAGATATGAGAAACTTAGGAAGTTATTTTGAATCATTGGCCTATGAATATACATTACCCAAGGCAATAAAAGAAGGTTTCTTGTGTCCAATAAAAGCTTTAACTATTCCACTTAAACTAGATTTATCAAGTGTTGGAATACAGTCTGGCGATTTTAAGGCTGGAGATTTAGGTACTGCACTTGATCCTTATTTACTATCTATTGCCGAAGAGATGAAAAAATATTGTACAAACAGAAAAACGGTTGTATTTTTGCCACTTGTTAAGACAAGCCAGAAATTTACGGACATATTAAATAAAAATGGGTTTAAGTCTGTTGAAGTTAATGGTGAAAGTAAGGAAAGAGCTGAAATATTGAAGGATTTCGAAGATGACAAATATAACGTTTTATGTAATTCTATGCTGCTTACAGAAGGATGGGATTGTCCATCAGTTGATTGCATCATAGTGCTTAGACCAACGAAGGTAAGAAGCCTTTATAGTCAGATGGTTGGAAGAGGTACGAGACTCTCACCTGGAAAGACTGAACTATTATTGTTGGATTTCTTATGGCACACAGAACGACATGAACTTTGTCATCCAGCATCTCTCATATGTGAAAATGAAGAAGTTGCGAAGCAGATGACTCAAAATCTAGAAAATGAACCAGGAGTAGCAATTGATATTGAAGAAGCTGAACATATTGCATCTGAAGACGTTGTTGCAAAACGTGAAGAGGCATTAGCCACAGTTCTCGCAGAGATGAAGAAAAGAAAGAGAAAGCTTGTGGATCCTCTACAATTTGAAATGAGTATTCAGGCAGAAGATTTGTCGAATTATGTTCCAGCATTTGGATGGGAATGTGCTCCTGCAACAAAGAAACAAATTGAAGCTCTTGAAAAGTTTGGAATTTTTCCTGATGAAATAGACAATGCTGGGAAAGCAAGCATGTTGCTCGATAGATTAAATAAGCGTAAGCAGGAGGGGTTATCTACACCAAAGCAAATCAGATTATTAGAAGGACGAGGCTTTAACAACGTAGGAATGTGGACGTTTGAGCAGGCTAGTCATATGATTAATCGTATTGCCGCATCTGGATGGAGAGTGCCAAACGGTGTAGTACCTCAAGAATATATTCCTAATAAAAAGGATTAACCTATGGAAAGAGATTTAAATGAATTATTAGAGTATATCGATCCTTCAACACTGTCATATCAGGAATGGATTAATGTAGGAATGGCTCTTAAGCATGAAGGATATGCTGCATCAGATTGGGACAGGTGGTCATCAAATGATTCGAGATACCATCCTGGAGAATGTTACAAAAAATGGGACACATTCAATGAAGGAGCATTGTCAATAGTTACAGGTGGAACAATTGTAAAGATGGCCAAGGAACACGGGTGGATGTCACGACCAAAGAAGGAAGATTATGAATTGAACTGGGATTCAACCATCAATGACGAACAGGTTATTGTCGATAAGGATTGGATAGAAGGTCAAACAATCAATGAACCCAGACGATGGAGTCCTGCAAGGCAGATTATAAAGTATCTTGAAACTTTATTTGATTCAACTGATATTGTTGGATATGTAACGAGAACATGGAAAAAGGATGATAAATATCTTCCTACTAAAGGAAATTTCAAAGAAACGGCAGGTGACATCATTTCTAGGTTGGCAAACTGCAACGATGATATTGGATCGGTATTTGGCGACTATAAGGAAGAAGCAGGTGCATGGATACGTTTTAATCCGCTTGATGGAAAAGGTGTAAACAATGCTAATGTCACTGAATTCAGATATGCATTGGTTGAATCAGATACAATTGAGATTGAAAAACAAAATGCCATCATAAGAGAGCTTGAACTACCAGTAGCGTGTCTTGTTCATAGTGGCAAGAAAAGTCTGCATGCCATTGTAAAGATAGAAGCAGCTGATTATTACGAATACAAAAAACGTGTAGACTTCTTGTACATGATCTGTAAGAAGAATGGTCTTGATGTTGACACACAAAATAAAAATCCATCTCGATTATCCAGAATGCCTGGGGTTATCAGAAATGGGCACAAACAGTTTCTTGTAGATACGAACATTGGAAAATCATCATGGGATGAATGGAAAGAGTGGATTGAATCAGTTAATGATGATTTGCCTGAACCTGAATCATTGAATGATTTTTGGAATGATATGCCTGAACTGGCTACACCACTTATTGATGGAGTGTTACGACAAGGGCATAAGATGCTTCTTGCAGGACCATCAAAAGCAGGAAAGTCATTTGCCCTTATAGAGCTTTGCATTGCAATAGCAGAAGGCAATGATTGGCTTGGATTTAAATGTGCAAAGGGAAAGGTCATGTATGTCAATCTTGAGCTTGATAGAGCATCATGTCTGCATCGTTTCAAGGATGTATATAACGCACTTGGATTAACCCCAAATAGTCTTTCTAACATTGATATATGGAACCTTAGAGGTAAATCCATACCAATGGATAAATTGGCTCCAAAGCTCATAAGAAGAGCTTCAAAGAAGAATTATATAGCAATTATCATAGATCCAATATACAAAGTTATAACAGGTGACGAAAACAGTGCAGATCAGATGGCTAACTTCTGCAATCAGTTTGACAAGATATGCAATGAGCTTGGTACGGCAGTTATTTATTGTCACCATCATTCAAAAGGCCAGCAGGGCTCTAAAAGATCTATGGATAGAGCCAGTGGGTCTGGAGTGTTTGCACGTGATCCAGATGCATTGCTGGATTTGATTGAGTTAGATCTTAATGATGATGTCTACAAGTATATGAGAAATGATGCAGCGTGTAAGTGCTGTGTTGATTATATTAAAGCTCATAATTCAGCTCTGTTGGACGAATTATCACAGGATGATGTTTTATCCCAAAGTGTCATGATTGAGTTCTGTAAGTCAAAATTAGGCCGAAAATATTATCAGGAACTTGATGGATTAATCAACAGAGCGAGAGAACACGTTACATCAGTAACAGCCTGGAGAATAGAAGGAACATTAAGAGAATTTGCAAAGTTTTCACCAGTTAATTTGTATTTTGATTATCCTGTACATACGGTTGATAAAACAGGTGTATTGAATGATATAGATCCTGATGATGTGAAGCCTCTATGGAAGAAAGCTAAGGAGGCACGAAAGAGTCCGGAAGAAAAGAAAAATGAACGTATGAAAGCACTAGAAACTGCTTATGAAGCACTGAAGATTGATGGTGAAGTTACTATAAAGGCACTAGAAGAATATTTTACATTAAGTACAAATGCAGTACGCAAGAGAGTTGACGAACATCCTGATTTCACCCGAAAAGGTGGCATTGTTTTAAGAAAAGAATAGGGGTCAAAAAACAGGAAAAGTGACGGTGACCCCTCTAGGGGTCAGTCAGTCAAATAACAAGTAAACTGACGGGTCAGTAGAGGGGTCAGTGAATATATATACTACGTATATATATTTAGTGACGGTGACCCCTAGGTAGAAATTACTCGTGCATGTCATTGCGTGGTAAGTAGTCGTGCGTATAGCTGGCGCACGACGCCTACTAACCCGCTTGCAATGACTAGTAGGAAAATGAAGGGGGGGAGCTGATTATGAAGAAGATGATTGAATTATTTCTGCCAATGATACCTCCAACTATTACTGCTCAGCAGCATAAGATTGGTAATGGAAAGTTCTATGATCCACAGGAACTGAAAGTGGCCAAGTTGAAGATACGTGATGCCCTGATACCATTTAGACCAGAAGAGCCATTTGATGGCGCTTTAAGACTGATTGTCAAATGGTGCTATCCAATAACAGGGAAGCATTATGATGGTGAGTATAAATACACTAAACCTGATACAGACAATCTCAATAAGGCTTTAAAGGACATCATGGAAGATTTGAATTTCTTTGTTAATGATTCAAGAGTGGCGAGTGAGATTATTGAAAAATTCTGGTCAGAGATACCTGGAATATACATAAGGCTTGAAAAGTTATGAAATATGAAATAGTAAAAATTGAATGTTATTCGTTTAGGGATATGATGGATATCTATGAAATGAAGTATAAAAATGATTATAAACTGATAGGGTATGAATTTAATTCGATTTATCATGTGGGTGAGTTGGTTTTGTATCCAAGAAAAGTTAAGAAAGGTTAAGAATTTATGATTGGAGTGATGAAGATGTTGACTAAAGAAGAGTGTAAAGAAGCTGTAAGTATTTTAAAAGATCAGCATGAATATTTGTCTTTCAATTTACGTGCTAATTACCCATTTTCAATAGAAATGATTAGAGAAGTTCAAGACTGTTTTGAGCAATTAATCAAAGAACACTTTGATACGCCACCATATAGATTTGATGAATTGAAGATTAACATGTGGGTGTGGGATGAAAAGGAAAAGAAGTGTAATAAAATAATTGAAATTGAAGGAAAAAATATAGATTTCTATTATATTACAGAAAGCATAGATAAATTCATAGTAGAATTTGAAGAAGGACGTTTCTTCCCGGTTACAAAATCTATGGAGCATCAAAAGTGAGGGGTATTGAGAGGTAGATGAGGGGTAGTGACAAGGTAAATGAGTGGTAGGAAGGAAGTGAAAAATCATGAAGTATAGAAAGAAACCAATAATTGTTGAAGCTTATCAAACTGATAAAATCATGTATATTGATACGCTTGAAGGTCGAATGAAAGCAGAAAAAGGGGATTGGATTATTACAGGCGTTAATGGTGAACAATATCCATGCAAACCAGATATATTTGAAAAGAGTTATGAAAGGGTTGAGAGCAATGAATAAACCACAAAAGGCTGTATATGAAATACAGCAATGCAAAAACGTTACAGAAAACTTTAATTATTTGAAGGAACTCGCTGACAATCAGCTGAATTATACACAGATGGGAGCAACAATACACGTTCTTCAGGTGCTTATCCAGCAGAACCAAAATTACGCAGCAGCTTTTCTGCCTGTCATTTTCAAATTGAAAGTGCTGATGTCGATTGTAGGTGAAGACGATGCCTAACTGGCTTATTAATTTCTTTGCAGGATTAGGAATGCTGGAAACAGCACTGCTGGTTGTTGGTGGGATTGTTATAGGATTAGCTATTAGACGTGCTGAAAAATAGGAGGGTATTATGGATCAATTAGAGAAAGAATTGTTAAAAAAATTATGTGATTCAGGAAGAGTAAGAATGCTTGAACTAGTAAGGTCAGATATTAAAAATTATAGGAATTTAAAAGTGGAATTAGAATTGCTTGATCAAGAATATGCTAAAGAAGTTATAACAAGGCAAGAAAAAGTATATTTTAGTGATGAGGATATAAAAAAAATCAAGTCACCAGGATATAGCGATGGATTAGGTGGACACGTAGAGCCATTGGACAAAAAAATCATAAGATTAAATGAGGAAAAAGAGAAAGCTAATCAAGAGTTAAGAAATTTTTACCAAGAAAATAATTATATTTATTTTAATCGTAAGTGGATATTAATGTCTAGAATTGCTTTTGTAGACGATATTCTATCTAGATTGGATGAATATGATAAACAATTCATAATTGATTTGTATATTTCTCCTATAGGGTTTAAAAGGGTAATGAACAAGTATAATATTGAAAATAATGGAGATGTTTATAGAAAAGCAAGTAATATTTTAAGAAAGGTATTATAAAAGTAATTATTTTATTATATATAGATAGTAAATGAATTTTTACAATTTTATATAAAAATGTTTTAATAATTGAATATTTATGATAATATGTGTTAAAATTATTGTGAAAATAATAAAATAAGAAGGAATGTTTAAAATGGGAAGGAATATAGTATACTATGGATACCATGGAACTTCTTTAGAAAAAGCACAAGATATATTAAGATCAAAAAGATTTATAGAAAGTGAAAATGATGGTACTGTTTTTCAATGTTTAAAAACAAGAGCAAAACATTATCATTGGTTGGGTAGAGGAGTTTATTTTTGGGATAATGATATTGAAATTGCTAGATATTGGGGGAAAAAAAGATATAAAAAGAGAAAATTTTCCGTTCTAGGTGTTCCAATAGAATGTGATAAAGATAGAGTTCTAGATTTGAGACAAAATTCAAAAAGAAAGAGTATGGAAGATTTAATTAATTTGATGATTATACCCTATTTAGATTTCGATTTTAATGAATATTCTACTAATGAAAAAAATACATTTATTGGTTATGTTTGTGATGTGCTGTGTGAAAGAAATATGTACGATGTATGTTATAACGATTTTGAAATAGATTCCAATCAAGATTTGTTATATACTAAAGTTACACCTCAAATTTGTGTAAAAAATAAAAATGTAATAAAATATGATGAATTAGAATTAGTAGATTAGAAAGGAAGAATGATTATGTATTCAATTAGAAAGGGCATTATCTTTGATAATTTAGATCCTGAGTTGCAGGAAAGTTTACGAAATTTAGGATTTCATGAAGGAGATAATCTTAGTGAAATATTTCAGGGCTTTCTAGATAAAAGAGAAATAACATTAGATGATTATATTTCTAAGTTTTATTATTTGGACATGGATTGCAGTATTAGTAGATCATTTAAGCTTAGTACAACTGCTATGACTTTAAATAAAGATGCTAAAATTGTGAGCTTTTTGCATACAAAAACGTTGTTAAAGGATCAAGAAAAAATTAAAGTGAAAGAAAAAAATATTTTTGGAAGATTAATCTCTAATAACAAATTTGGAGGTATAGAAAATGTCAGATTTAGTGTTTAAAGGTTTTCAAATAAAAAAAATTGATTTTCAATTTATAGATGAAGGAAAAGATAATGCAAGTATAGGATATAAAATAGAAAAAATATCTGATTACTCTTATGAATTATTTTTAGAACTTGAATTTATTGATAGTGATAGAAATGATGAAAAAATATTAAAATTATGTGTTCAAATTTCAGGATTATTTGATTTTGTGGGAGATGATAGAGAGAATTTAGAAATTGAGCAAATTGAAGAAATTGTTAAAATTAATGGTTCTGCTATCTTGTTTCCATATATAAGAGCTTTAATACAAAATATTACATCATATGATACATCAAGAGAGATTATTATGTTACCTGCAATAAATATAACTGAGGTTATTAGAGAAATAGATAAAAACAATCAGATGCACAGTAAAGAAGACAAAATAGATTAATTTTTTATTCTTTGTTAATGCTATATTATGTAAATATGAATTATGATATTATTATAATGTCAGGAATTGGCAAAGATGGATGAACGTTTCCCCGATAATTTGAATATCCCTTGTGAAAGAGCACGTAAGTGTTCTTTTTCTTTTATGGCGGCATCACACATCCTCAATATAATTTATAATAATAAGCCAGCTAGACATAGAGTTCATTTTGAAATCCCCTTTAAACATACATTTTTTCTGCTTGTGGTGTCGCTTTAAAAGGGAAAATATTGCAATATATCTAGTGATTTTAATAGTATTTTGGTATATAATGTAGAAAATAAAAATAAAGGGGAAGTGAATATTAATGAACGAAAAAAAACCATTTAAACCAGGTGAACGCAAACCTAGTCCAAAGCCTCGAGAACCAAAACCGATTCTTGAACATGGAGATTTTGAAAAAAGGGATAATCCTCAGAATGATAGGTATAAGCCATCATTTGATCCGAAACCTGGAGATGATAAATGATAACAGAAAAAGAGAAGAAATACCTAGAAACGCTAACAGGAACAAGAGATGAGTATATAGAACAAGAAGACCAATTAAAGAGGAAAATTACTTATTCTTCTTATATAAGTGCTATTTGCTTGGTGGCTATTCCTGTAGCAACTTTTTGGAATGTTTTTGATGGTGGTTTAGTTATTTTATTGACAGCTATAATTGCTTTCTGTGAATTTTACATAAAATTTAATAAAATAAATCAAAAATTAGATTTGCTGAATTATGTTATAACTAATTTGAATATTGAATATTATAGATATTATTATGAGTGCAAAGATTATTCTGATGAAAAAGATAGAGAAAAAATGTTTCAAATGTTTGTTGAGAGAACAACTGATACTATAAAGGCTATTGAACTTCAATTGAATAATAAATTTGATATGGAAGCAATTAAAAAAATCAAATATGATGAGAAGGACTACTAATAAGTCCTTTTTCTTTTACCCAAAACGACAAATAGGAGGTGGTGATATGACTTGAAAGAGAACTGGGAACTTGCCTATGAGGATTATAAGAAAGGCCTTAAGCGAAAAGAAATAGCTGTAAAGTACAATGTTTCAATTAATACAGTAAAGTCATGGAAAACTCGCCACTGGAATAAGATGGATAAAAAAGAGGGTGCACCCCCAAAGAAGAAAAAGGGTGCACCCCTTAAGAAGGCAAATGATATTATTGAAACACTGATGAGTGATAGTAAACTGGATGAAGAACGCCAGCTTTTTTGTGTTTATTATCTTAGATACCACAATGCAACTAAAGCTTATCAGATCATAAGACCTCATGTGACTTATGGCTCGGCAATGGTTAGGGGTAGTCGCTTACTTAATGAACCACTGGTTCAAGAAACAATCAAGAAGTTAAAACAGGAAATGCTTGCTGATGCCATGCTTGATCCAGTTGAAATATTTCAAAAGTACATAGATATTGCTTTTCTTGATAAGAATGAACTAGATGGAAAGGCAATCAAAATGTCGGATTGTTTAAAAGCTCTAGATTGGTTATCTAAGCATATAGCTGATGATTTGGATGATAGTCATGATGATGGATTTATTGAAGCTTTAAATGCCTCTGCAAAGGATGACTGGAAAGATGAAGAATAAGAATATTTTTAAGTTTAAGCCTTTTTCAAAAAAGCAGAGGAAAGTATTGAACTGGTGGACTGATGAAAGTCCAGTGAAAGCAAGAGATGGAATCATAGCGGAAGGTGCCATTCGTTCAGGTAAGACTGTAAGCATGTCATTGTCTTATGTGTTATGGGCCATGACAAGATTCAATGGACAGAACTTTGGAATGTGTGGAAAGACAATTGGATCATTTAGAAGAAATGTACTCAATGTTTTAAAACCCATGCTAAAGTCCAGAGGTTATATAGTTCAAGACCATAGGGCAGATAATCTTGTTGTTGTTAAAAGAAAATCGACTGAAAATTATTTCTATATTTTTGGTGGAAAGGATGAGCGTTCTCAGGACCTCATTCAGGGTATTACCCTTGCTGGATGTTTCTTTGATGAAGTTGCCTTGATGCCAGAAAGTTTTGTCAATCAGGCAACAGCCAGATGTTCTGTTGATGGTTCAAAGTTTTGGTTCAACTGCAATCCAGATGGGCCTTTTCATTGGTTTAAGGTTAATTGGATAGATAAGACTAGAGAGAAAAATTTGATTTACCTCCATTTTACAATGGAAGACAATCTATCTTTATCCGAAGAAATAAAGCAAAGATACATGAAACAGTGGAGTGGCGTATTCTATGATAGATATATTCTAGGAATGTGGAAAGTTGCCGAAGGTATCATTTATGATATGTTTGAATATTCAAAGCACGTTGTTAAGAAGACGCTAAATAACTTTATTGATGACAGTAGATATCGTTATGTAAGCTGCGACTATGGAACTCAAAATGCCATGGTCTTTTTGCTTTGGGAAAAGAGTGTGGACGGAAAATGGTACTGCACCAACGAATATTATTATTCTGGTCGAGATAAGCAAAAACAAAAAACAGACAGTGAGTATGCAGATGATCTAATAGCATTTCTTGATGGAATGAAGATTAATAAAGTTGTTGTGGATCCATCTGCTGCATCATTCATTGCTGAATTGAAGAAAAGAGGATTCAGGGTAAAGAAAGCAAAGAATGATGTTGAAGACGGCATACGTGTCGTTGGAAATTATTTGAACATAGGTGTTATTTATTTCTATGAATCATGTAAAATGACAATCAAGGAATTTAACACATACGCATGGGATTCAAAATCAGCATCCAGTGGCAATGATAAGCCCATAAAGGAGAATGACCACTGCATGGATGCTGTACGATATTTCATATATACAATCCTGCATAAAAATGTAGGATATAACTCTATAGAAGGAGGAATTTGATGTTTAGAATTGCTGATGATGAAGAACTGACAATTGATGAATTAAATAAGTTTATTAATAAGCATCGTTCTTTTTCAAGAAAAAAATTAGAGCCGTTATTGAATGCCTACGAAACAAAATATAAGATATTTGATGAAAATTCAAAACCAGAATGGAAGCCAGACAACAGAATTGCTGTTAATTTTGCCAAATATATCGTTGATACGTTCAACGGTTTTTTTATTGGAAATCCTATTAAGGTGACATCAAAGAACAAAGTTGTTGATGACTATATAAACATGCTTGACAAGTACAATGATCAGGACGATAACAATGCTGAACTTTCAAAGATGTGTGATATTTTTGGATTCGCATATGAAATGTACTTTGTTGATGAGAACGGTGAGATTGGCATAACCTACGTATCACCTATGGAGTCGTTTATCATCTATGATGACTCAGTGCTGGAAAGGCCAAAATATTTTGTAAGAATGTATATTGATTCTGACAAGGTTATGCATGGAAGCGTATCAGATGATACCTATGTTCGTTATTTTGCGGATGATGGTGGATTGCATTTCTTGGATTATGACAATAAGCCACACGGATTTTCTGGTGTACCTGCCACTGAGTATAGAGAAAACGAGGAAAGGATTGGTTTGTTTTCTCCGGTCATGACAATGATAGATGCCTATAACAAGGCTATTTCTGAAAAGGCAAA
The DNA here is from genome assembly GCF_002160725.1 of Massilimicrobiota sp. An142. Classification (NCBI taxonomy): domain Bacteria; kingdom Bacillati; phylum Bacillota; class Erysipelotrichia; order Erysipelotrichales; family Erysipelotrichaceae; genus Massiliimicrobium; species Massilimicrobiota sp. An142. Next base: position 38,666 of record NZ_NFLD01000015.1, read on the forward strand.
TGATGTTGATTATTTTGCTGATGCATATTTAAAAATACTAGGAGCTGCATTAAATGATGATGAAATTAAGAAACTTAGAGAAAATAGAATCATCAATTTTGATGGTGATGATAGCGATAAGCTGGTAGTTGAGTTCCTTCAAAAGCCTAATGGTGATACTACACAGGAAAACTTGATCAATCGTCTAGAAAAGCTTATTTTCCAGATTAGCATGGTAGCGAATATATCTGATGAGGATTTTGGAACAAGTTCAGGTATTTCTTTAAAATATAAGCTTCAGGCCATGAGCAATTTAGCTAAAACTAAAGAAAGAAAGTTCACAAGTGGCATGAATAGACGATACATGCTCATCTTTAGCAATCCAGTTAACAAAATGAAAAAGGATGACTGGTTGGATATTGAATATAAATTTACATTCAACTATCCTACAAATCTGTTGGAGGAATCACAGATTGCTGCACAGTTAAGTGGCATTGTTTCTAAAGAAACGCAGTTGAAAATCATTAGTGCTGTTGAAGATGTCCAGGAAGAATTGAATAAGATTGAAAAAGAAACAGATCCATTGGAATATTCAACAAATTATCCTACAAATAGGACAGTAGAGGAAAATATTAATACAGATGAACCAGTATTGGAAGAAAAGAACTGATGAATTGAAAAAATGGGCATCGAAGAATGAAAACTCCTTAAATAAAAGACTTTCCAAATATTACGAAAAGGAATTTTCAAGACTTGATAAGGAAATTGCTGCATACTATACAAAGTACGGTAAAGACAATGTTATAGAATATAGGATTCTTCTTGAAAAACTTCCAGATGAAGACATAAAGCTTCTTATGGAAAAAATAGATGATTTTGTCTATAAATATCCAAAGTATGCACATCTAGTGCCTGTCAGAGAAAGCATATATAAGTTGAATCGTCTGGAAGGATTACAGTATTCAATCATCATGCAGCAGCATGAAATGGCTATGAAAGATCAGGAAGAAGTCACTGAATATCTAAATAACTTAGCAGCTAAGAGTGCCAATACTTCAATGGAAGCTATGGGATTTGGAAAGAATTTCTATAGTGTAAATGATCAGATTGTTAAGAATTTTGTTGATACTCCATGGAGCAATGGAGAAAGCTTTTCAACTAGGATATGGAATAATACTAACAAGCTTGCAAATTACTTGAATACTGATATCGCTCAAGGATTTGCACGTGGTGATTCATATGCTAAGCTAACTTCATCATTGAGAAATCGCTTTATAAAAGTTTCTAAGAATGATGCCTATCGTCTTATTTATACAGAAGGAACATATGTTATGGCGGAGGCAACTATGCAACCATTCACTGAAGATTTTGAGCAATATAGAATATCCACAGTTGGAGATGGCCAGGTGTGTCCTGTATGTAAAGAAATGTCCTCTAAGGTATTTAATATAGGCGATAGACAGGCAGGTATTAATTTTCCGCCATTCCATCCATGGTGTAGATGTACGTTTGAAATCGTTGTTGATGACTGGGATAAGTGGGTGGATGACTATGTAGAAAAGCATGGACAAAGCAATCAAGAAAAATCAAATTCTATTATCGAGAATTTTTCTATGAAATTTCCTCTTGATCTTCAAATGTTTTCAAAAAGGCCTAAAGATTATGATACAATTATATTGCCAAAGAAAGAGTATGCTCATGTCATGAGTGAGTTGAATACAAATCTGACAAAGGAGCAATTAAAGCAAAAAATAGTGTCAAAGCCTATAGGCGATTATATATATACTATTGAAGTGATAGAATTTGGTAATTATAGAATCATTGGTAAAAAGCTCATAGATGAAACGGTAGGTAGAAAATTATGACAGATTTAGACAATATGTTATTGGAAAAATTAAAGGCAATATATGATGATAAGGATTTTATCGTTGGCATATTCAGCAATGCAGATAATCAGGATGATAGACAAAGAATAGTTGACTATATAGACGCTGGAGAAGAAGTAACTGTTGAAAATCTACTTTTATTATCTGTTTTCTTGGATAATAAAAGACATCATCCAGAAAGAAATCTTGCTGGAAATGAAGAATTTTAAAGGAAATCGAGATGAAAAAGATTTTATTCTTTCATACGAAATGGTGTCCGCCATGCAGAAATGCCATGAAGACAAAGATTTTGCCTCTCATTGATTTATTTGGAAAAGAAAAAATTGAAATAATAGATGCAGATGTTAATCCACAGTTTGCTGAAAAATGTGGAGTGACGAAACTTCCTGCATTTTTTTATATTTATCCAGAGCAACATATATACATGAGAGTTGATCATTATTCATTCCAGCAGTTGAAGGAGATTCTTGGTGATAAAAGCTAGTAAAAAAATTTTTGATGACAATATAGAAATTATTGTCAGTGGACATGCCTGCTATGGACCATACGGGCAGGATATTGTATGTTCAGCTGTTTCTTCTCTTTTCTATACTCTTTATTTTTCTCTTGATGAATTGACGAATGATAAAGTAAATGTGGATTTTGCAGACGATTTTTCCAAAATTATAATCAAGAATATATCTGACAATGGACGATTGCTAGTATCGTCTTTTTTTATTGGGATTAGAGAGATAGCATCAAGTTATCCAAATCATGTATCAATAATTGAATAATTGTCCAGGCGTGGAAGACTTGAAAAGCTACGGATGAGTCAGGCGTGGTGACTATAAACTACGGATTAGTTAAGCATTGAAACTTTAAACTATGGAGGAATGATTATGTTATTTAAAAAATTTAACTTACAGCTTTTTGCTGATGATGATTCTTCAACAAGTGAAGATGGCAAAAAAAGCGAACAACAAGCTGAAGAACATCAAAATGAAACTAAGAAAGATGAAAAGAAAGGCGAAGGCGAAAAGAAATATACTGATGCTGATCTAAACAGCATAATTGATAAGAAATTCGCCGAATGGCAAAAAAAGAAGGAAAAAGAAGTAGATGAAGCCAAAAAACTTGCAGAAATGAATGCAACAGAAAAGGCTGAATATGAACGTGATAAGCTTCAGAAGCAGCTTGATGAAATGATGAAGGAAAAGAGCTTAACTGAGATGACAAAAGTTGCTAGAAAGATGTTGAGTGAAGATGGAATTAATATCACTGATGAACTTTTAGCTAATCTTGTGAGCAATAGCGCAGAAAATACAAAGGAAGCTGTTAAATCATTTATTGAGCTGTTTAAAAGCGCTGTTAATGATGCTGTAAAGGACGCTTTAAAAGGTAAAGCTCCTAAGAATAGCACTGGATCTGATTCGATTACAAAAGAAAAAATCATGAAGGTAAAGGACAGAGCCGAACGACAGAAGCTTATTGCAGAGCATATGGATTTATTTGAAAAATAGGAGGTTATTTGATGAAAAGATTATTTAATTTACAGAAATTCGCTGCTCCTGACAACATGACTGGAAAAGCTCAGATTCAAACAAAAGCCAGAGAAATTGATTTTGTATCAAGCTTTTCTGATAGTTTGCAGGCTTTATTAGATATCATGGGTATTACACGCATGATTAAAAAGGCAAATGGAAGTGCACTTAAGAAAAAAACAGCAGCAGGAGTATTGCAGGATGGAAACGTTGCTGAAGGTGATGAAATCCCTCTATCACAGTTTACTGTCAAAGAGGAAACATTCGATACAATTACTATTGAAAAATGGAGAAAATCTACATCTATTGAAGCAATTGCTGAACATGGATATGATAATGCTGTTGCTATGACGGATGAAGAAATGCTTACATTATTGAGAGATGATGTACTTGACAGATTTTATGATTTCATGGCTACAGGTACATTGAAATCAAGCGAAGCAACTTGGCAGATGGCTATTGCCATGTCAATTGGTAGAGTCAAAGACAAGTTTAAAAAGATGAGAAAGAACGCCACTGGTATTGCAGTTTTCGTTAATACATTGGATGTATACAAATATGTTGGTTCATCAAACATTTCAATTCAGACTGCATTTGGTATGGATTATGTTAAAAATTTCATGGGAGCAGATTATATGTTTATTTCTTCTGAAATCCCAGAAGGGACAGTAGAGGCCACAGCTTTGAACAATATGGTTGCTTATTACGTTGATCCAGCTGATTCCGAATTTGCTAAAGCCGGATTAGAGTTCACGACAGATACAGAGACTGGATTTATTGGTGTCCATGCGGAAGGTAACTATACAAGAATGTTATCTGAATTGTATGCTATCATGGGTGTAAGATTATTCGCTGAATATATTGATGCAGTGGCAGTCATTACTGTTGATTCGACTCCCACATTAGGAACATTGACAGTACAATCAGCAGCAGGGACTGAAACAGGAGATACAAAAATTACTGTGACTCCAGCAAAAGAGGATGCAAGTCATTTATACAAATATAAAGTGGCTACTGAAGAAACAGAAGTGACTTATGGTCAAAATGTACGTGGATGGACTGCATGGGATGGAGAGTCAGATATTACCGCAGCCACAGGGCAAACAATTACAGTTGTTGAATGTGATGCATCTTATCAGGCACAAGCCAGTGGGTCTGCATCAGTAACTGCAAAGGCCTAATACAATATGAATGATGCAACTATTCTTGATAGAGTCAAAACACGTCTTGGTTCTACAAGACCGCCAGATGACTTGATTATTGAACTCATACAGACAATCAATGACAGATTATGTATTCGATTGGGTGAAGAAAATCTACCTGAAGTTTTTAACTCGATATGTGTTGATGCAGTCATTAAGGCTGTAAGAAGAATCTATTATGAAGGCATATCATCTGAAAATGTTTCAAATTTATCCACATCTTTTTATGAAGATATTCTTTCCGAATATGCCAATGAGATAAATAGCTTTCTAAAAGGGAAGATTAATTCCAGTGGCAATGGGAAGGTTGTGCATTTTCTATGATTTGGAAAAAATGTCAATTATATCAAAATCAAAAAATTGATATAGATGCACTTAGAAATCCTGTGTATGAAAAAAAGAAAGTTCTTGAAACGATATGCAGATTTACCCCCTGGACAGATTTGCAAATTGCTTTAGAAAATAGAAATGTTACAAAAAACGAACAGCGATTTGTCATACCTGTTCCATTCTGTGAATTTCCAAAATGTAATTTTGCTGAAATTGATGGAATCATGCAGGAAATTACCGAAGTTACATCATTATCACCACGATATACAGCTATATTGGTTAAGGCGTATAAGGAGTGAACGTGTTTATGTCAATGTTTAATATTGAAGTCAATAAAACAGAGATTGATGCATTGGAGCAGAAATTGCTTGCACTCAGTAGGGTAAGATTCAATGCTGTTGTCAAGAAACAAGTTACTCAAATGTTGAATACCGCCAGAAGCAGTGGAGGCAGTGGAAGCACGCCGGTTGATACTGGTGAGCTTAGAAAGTCATCAGGGACTTACGGTGATGAAATGGGCTATCTTTCTGAATATGCTCCACATGTAGAGTATGGTCATAGAACTGTTGATGGGAACTATGTTCCAGGACAACATTTTCTGAGAGATAATGTGAATATACAGGGAGTCATTTTTAAGCAGGATCTTTTAAAAGCTATAAAAAAAGAAGGTGGATAATTATGTACAAGCAGATAGGTTTGGTTGAACTAGTAGCTGCTATACAGAAGAAAATTATAGAAAATACAGGATTTGAGTGTTTTGATCATGTTGATTTGAATACACCAAGTCCTTTTTATTTTGTCGAGGTTGTGGGGAAACGCCCTGCACATTCAAAAACAATGTATCGTGACGTTTTTACTGTATGGATTCATGCAATAGCTCAACCGTCGAATTCATCATTGCAGATTTATGAGATGATTAATCAGCTTGAAGAGGCTTTGACAGAAGATATTGTTTTGCCAGATGATTATGAGTTGATTATGCAGACAAATAATGGCATACAGACAATCAAGCAGGATGAAACAAAGGAAAAACATGCTGTATTGTCTTATGAGTTTATGATCTGTTATGGATTCAAGTGTAAGATATAAAATTAATGGAAAAGGAGGACTTTATGAAAAAATTAAATTTGCAGAAATTTGCATTCGACAATAATGCATACTGTGATTTTTCAAGTACCACTGCAAAGGCAGTGGCGGGAAAAGATATTCTTTTATGTATTTATAATATGGATGGAAGTGAACTGTTGGCTATCAGCGGTCAGCAGGGATTAACAATCAATCGTTCGGCAGATAGTATTGAAATTACATCTAAAGATACACAAGGTGGGTGGAAATCTAAAATCGCAGGAATGAAGGAATGGTCCATTGACAATGATGGTATCTATGCGCTGGATGATGAAAGTCACAACGCTCTCTCAAGAGCATTTGAAAATGGTGATCCAGTCTGCTTGAAAGTTGTTGATGGAAAAAGAAAACGAGGATTATTTGGAGGACTAGCAGTCATTACAGATTATCCATTGGAAGCACCTTACGATGATTCAATGACATATTCATTGACTTTAGAAGGAATGGGTGCATTGGTTGATCTTTTGGCCAATCCAGTATCTCCTGATACAATGCCCCAGGATTCTGCATCATTAGAAACACTGACAGTTGTTTCGGTTGAAGGCACATCATCAGGTCAAACCATGGCCTATGTCAATCCAGCAAAATCCAGCTCCAATAAATATTTCTATAAAACCGGCAGTGCACCCTTGACATATCCAGCTTATGGTGAAGTTGTTACTCAGACTTCATGGGATGGAAAGGCTGGCATTGCAGCCACATCTGGACAGCAGATTATGATCATTGAAACAGATGCGGCAGGAAAAGCATTAAAAGCAGGCGTTGCAACGGTTACAGCAAAGGCAGGTAGTTAATTATGGAATTGAAATATAAAGGACAGAATCTTGATTTAAAGTATGACATTGGAAGAATCAAGATTATTGAAAAGGCAACCAATATGTCGCTTATGGCATTGCTTTCTCAAACAAGTGGAATGATGAGTCTTGAAACTTTAGAAACATATTTTGCATATGGTTTGAAGAATGTAGATAACGATTCATATATTCCTGTTTCAAAAGGATTGGAAATTGCTGATGATTTAATTCAGAATGAAGGATACTCGCAGATTGTCAGCATAGTTGTTGATGCATTGCAGCGTGATTGTCCTTTTTTCTTCCAAGTCGCTTAGTAGATCTAGAATATCTAGCTAATGATGAAATTGATGATCAATATGAAAAAATAGCAGAGCCATATCTTGAAGATATAGACTTTGCTTTTTTTGTGGTCAATTTTGGATATACAAAGAAAGATTATGAATCTCTGACTAAGCGAGAAAAGGCTTTTATTTATAAGGCATGGGAAAATAAAGTTGTTTCTGATTCGTATAACACATATAACGCATGTTTCACCGCATTTTACAATGCAAATAGAAAGAAAAACAAAAGAGCCTTAAAACTCTGGAAAAAGAAAAGAGTTGCAAAGGCAGACAGGGAAACTATTCATAAGAATATTATTGTTGCTAAAGAGGTAGACAGAAAAGAAGGTAAATCATGGGTTGATATTGTTTATGAAAAGAATGGTTTGAAAAAGCCTCACAGAAAGGAGGCAATAGATGGCTGATTATACTTTAAGTGCAAAGGTTACAGGGGATTCTGTTGAATTTGAGAAAGTCTTTACCAATGCTACAAAAACAGTTAATAAGTTTCAGGCCAAGATGGAAGGACTCGCTACAAAAGTGAAATCAGTAGGTGATAAGATTTCGGGTGCTGGAAAAGCTATGAGCGTGGGAATTACTGTGCCATTGGCTGCGGCCGGTACAGCAGCAGTTAATGCTGCATCTGATTTTGATGAGAACTTGAATAAAGTTGATGTTGCATTCGGAAAGAATGCTCAATCGGTCAAGGAATGGGCAAATACAGCTATTACTCAATTTGGTTTAAGTAAGAACCAGGCATTGCAGGCTACGTCTCTGTTTGGTGATATGGCCACATCTATGGGAATTAACCAAAAACAAGCGACAGCCATGTCAATATCAATGGCAGGGCTTGCTGGTGATTTGGCATCTTTTAAAAATGTTGGAATAGATCAAGCGATGACAGCATTGAATGGCGTATTTACGGGTGAAACTGAATCGCTGAAACAGCTAGGTATTGTTATGACAGAGGTGAATTTGGAAGAATTTGCCAAAAAGACAGGAAAGGTCTATTCTGAAATGTCACAGGCTGAAAAGGTTCAACTTCGTTACAATTATGTTATGGAGATGTCTAAAAATGCTCAGGGAGATTATGCAAGAACTGCTGATGGTACAGCCAATAGCTTAAGAACGTTTCAAGGTTCCGTTGATAACCTCAGCATTGCTATAGGTCAGAACTTAACACCGGTCATTACTCCACTTGTTCAGAAAGCGACTGAAATGGTTGATGCGTTTGCAAGTGCAGATCCACAAATACAGTCTACAATTGTCAAGTGTGCAGCTCTAGTAGCTGGATTAGGACCACTATTGGTTGTTATTGGAAAAACGACAAGCAGCATATCACCGCTGATTTCAGGAATAGGAAAACTGGGTGCAAAAATAACTGAGCTAGGAGGAATGAAAGCAATGATTTCCTCTGTGTTTGGTGGCATAAGTGCACCAGTTCTTATATCGGTTGCTGCCATTGCTGCACTGACTGCTGCATTTGGTTATCTTTTCACTACAAATGAGCAGTTTAGAAATTCCGTGATGAGCACAGTCAACACAATCATAAGTTCTTTACAGCCTGTTATCATGTCACTTATTCCTGTTATTACTAATCTGGCAACGCTTGTTGGAGCAACTTTAATGACAATATTGCAGACACTCGCACCATTGATAGTGCAGATAGCATCATTTATAGGCCAAGTAGTAGCGCAGTTGAGCCCGTTGATTACTCAATTAGTCAGCATGGTCGTTCCGGTTATAAATACAATCATACAGGTTGTTACGCAGGTAATCGCAGCGATTATGCCAGCGCTGATTGCAATCCTTGGTTCGGTAATGAATGCCATTAATGCATTGATGCCACCAATAAAATTGATTCTTAGTACAGTGATTGCGGTCATGTCACAGATTATGAGTGCTATAAGTCCAATCATTGCATTTATTGCAAACATAATCACACAGGTTATGAATAAAATCACACCTATTATTTCATTTGTTTCCGGTGTGATAGCATCTGTGATTTCAGTTATAAAGCCTATATCTTCGACTGTATCAAGTGTGTTTAATTCTGTATTTAATACTGTTTCAAAAATCATGAGCAAAGTATCAAGTAAAGTGACAGGTGTATTCAATGCAATAAAAACAGCATGGAAAGGGTTGACAGGATTTGTCAGTGGAGTGTTTGATGGCATTGGATCAGCAGTTGATTCATTGGTTAGAGGCGTAAAAGGAACTATTAATAGTGTCATCGGTGGTATTAATGGTGCAATAGGTGTCATTAACCTTATTCCAGGTGTTAATATCGGAAAGATTCCTAAGCTTGCTCATGGTACTGACAACTGGCAAGGTGGATTTGCATACATGAATGAAGGTGGTCGTGGAGAATTGACATATCTGCCTAATGGAGCTCAGGTCATCCCACATGATATTTCTGTTAAATATGCAAAGGAGTCAGCAAGAATGAATACACAACAGGGATACATGGACACAGATGCTCTAGGTGATTATATTTCAAGATCATCTGCTATATACGCTAAGCAGATAGCTGATAAGTTGGAAAATGGAATTTCTAAAATGAAGATGGTATCAAACAATCGTGAAACAGCTAGATTTATGGCTGATTTAGGATTTGTGAAAGGATAGGGTAGTATATGAATATTAAATATGTAAATTCAAATGGAAAAGAGATAAGTCTTACTGACTATCCTTATCTTTTTCAGGAAGGTGATATCATTGACTACAATTGGGACTATGATTCAGAAAATGGTAAAATAAAGCGTATTTACAAGAATATAGTTGAGAGAAAAGTCAACATAAAGGTGCTTCCTGATTTTTCTTATTCAGCATCAAAAAGAAAGCAATTAATGAGCGGATATGTAAATGATCTTTGTGATTTCTTTGAAACAGATATAGTAAACAATAAAGACGGTAAGTTATACTTTGATGATGACTATTATCTAAATTGCAAGCTTATCGCAAGTTCAAAAAGTGACTGGCAGATGGGCATAGCATATATGAACTGTGAATTTACACTGCTCGTTGAATATCCTTTTTGGATAAAGGAAGAAAGAAAATCATTTTTGCAAAATGATGATATCAGCGAAATGGCTGAAACAGATACAAAGTTATATGGATATCATTACCCATACGTTTATGGAACAACAAAGGGTATTGATAGTTTCTATAATCCATCCATAAAAAGTAGTAATTTCAGATTAGTTTTCTATGGTCCTGTTTCAAATCCACAAGTTATGATAGGAGATAACTTGTATGGAATCAATATCACAATCAATGCTGGAGAGTACGCTGTCATTGATTCGATGGAAGAAAAAATGTATCTTGTTGATTTGAGTGGGACAACGAATGATATCTTCAATAAGAGAATAAAAGGTCAGGGAGTACGTATTTACGAAAAAATTCCAAGTGGTGTATCTTCGGTTAACTGGTCATCTGGATTTGGATTTGATCTTATTGTCTATGATGAAAGAAGTGAACCAAAATGGCATTAATATATACAGATTCAAATAGAGAAGATATTGACTATGTTCAAAAACATTGGAATATAGATTTTGATATCGGTCTTTACAATGGCGGTGATAATGATTTTGAAATTACAGTTCCAAGTGAAGAATGGACTGACAGATTCAACGATTATTCCATTGTATATGATGAAGATGGTGGGGAATTAGGAGGACTTGTAAAAGGTAAAACTTCAGACACGGCCCAGGAGAATGTAATCATATGGGGATTGACGTGGAGAGGTATAATTAAGCAGGATTATATAGAGCCCCCTGATGGACAAGCGTATTATGAAGCACGTGGTGATGCAAATTCTTTTCTTAGAGATGTGCTTGATAATTACTTTGATGGATTGATAGTCGGTTCTGAAGAATTATGTGGAGTTGATGTCAACTATGACATTCGATATATCAATAAACTTGAAGCCATTGAAAAGACATTAGAAAAATCTAACCTGAAAACGAAGATAGAGTTTATTAATGGGAGAGCTGTTGTAAGTGCTGTTAATATGATCAGTGATATTGATGTAGAGTTATCCAATGATTATGGATATGACATAATGGCAAAAGATTTGAAAAATGGGATTAATCATGTCATTTGTTTAGGTCAGGGAGAATTGACAGAAAGAACCATAGTACACCTATATCTGCTATCTAATGGCACGATTACCCAAGATAAAGAACAAGCTACAGCCGATGGAATATATGGCCTGTATGAAACGAAGACTATATATGACAATTCTAATGCCCAGGATATATCCGAGCTAATAGAGGGAGGTAGTGACAAATTGATAAGCAATGAAAAGAGTTTAACTATTAATAATGTTACAGGTGTTGATATTGGAGATGTTGTCAATGCTCGTGATTACATAACTGGAATATTCATGACAAAAAAGATTGTGGCAAAAGTATTTTCGGGATGTCTAGATAACCTGAAAATCGAGAATAAGGTAGGTGATTAAATGGGAAAACAGCTTACTGTTTCAGGGGCGGAAATCACAGCACGTGATGATGCTCTTTTTTTTCATTCTCTTACAGGAATGAATGGTGTTTTTAAATATGGAAATCAATTAGCTCATGAGGTTGTGAATGTCAACAAGATTAATATTAAAGATGGCATGGTACAGGCTCAAGGTAGAAACTATGTTATATATCCTAATGATGTTGAAAGCTTAACGATTGAAAATGGAACACAGAATCAAAAAAGATATGATCTAATCGTGTATGAAATTTCAAAGCAGGATAATCAAGAAACACTAAGTCTGAAGGTAATTAAAGGAACACCATCAGCGAGCAATCCTGTGGATCCAACGTTAACCCAACAGGATACACTTAGTTCTGGAACAACATTCCAGTTACCTCTTTATAGAGTAAAGCTAAATGGCATCAACATAGAAGGAGTTGATGACCTCAGAACTTATATCAATAATCTCAACAATGCTCCACAGGTAACAGCTGTCACTGATGAATATGTGGAGATGGAAATTAATTTTGATGAATAATTTTTATGATGAAAGGAGAATAGAATGGCAGTTAAAACAGTTCAGGCAGTAATCAATGGGCAGACTTATAATCTTACCAGAAACTCTGGTACAGGCAAATATGAAGCAACGATTACTGCACCGAATAAGTCCAGTTACGGACAAGCAAATCATTACTATGATGTGACCATTAAGGCAACAGATGATGCTGGAAATGTAACAACAAAGAATTCAAGTGATGCAACACTAGGTAATTCACTAAAGCTTTATGTAAAGGAAAAAATTGCACCAACACAGACTATTACATATCCTACATCATCAGCATTGATTACAAACAACAAGCCTGCAATAACATGGGAAGTAAAGGATAATGACAGTGGAATAAATCCAAATTCCATTGGTATTACAATTAACAGTGGCACAAAGATTACCTCTGGTATAACAAAAACACCAATAACAGGTGGATATAAATGTTCCTATACACCAGCTTCTCCATTAAATGAAGGCAACAATGTGATTAAGGTGGATTGCGCTGATAATGATGGAAATGCAGCTACACAGGTATCTGTAACATTTAAGGTCGATACAGTGCCACCAACGCTTAATATCACAAGCCCTACACAAGGATTGATTACAAATAAATCTACTGTTACAGTGAAAGGGACTACGAATGATGCAACATCATCACCTGTTCTTGTTGTTTTGAAAGTCAACAATGGAGAGGATATCAGTGTTACGGTCGGAAGCGATGGTTCCTTCACAAAGGATGTCACACTTGTTGAAGGTAATAATACAATTAAGATTATTGCGACAGACAGTGCAAAGAAACAGACTACAGTTACTAGAACTGTTGAATTAGATACAAAACCACCTGTCTTTGGTGCAGTAACTCTCACTCCAAATCCTGTGGATAGTGGAAAGACATTTGTTATCTCTGTCGAAGTTACAGATGCTTAAAAGAGTGTTTGGAACATCAAATGGTCTTGATATAAATTTTACAAAACAAGAAGATGGAAAATGGATAACAACAATCCCAAGAGATCTTAGTGGAATATATTATCTTGAACTGTACGCAGAGGATGATGCAGGAAATATTAGCTATATGGCTACAGTAGTCATGAAGTTTGATCCTGTTTCATTCTGCGTTAAATTTGATGTTATTGAATTCCATGGAAATGCTGAAATGAGAGAATTCATTGAAGCATTTCATGTTAAAAATCATTATGATACAGAGTTCAAAGGAGGAGATAATGGATGTTGCTGCTAAAAGGTGAAAAGAGAAGCATTGTCATGTCAATTGTATCTTCCGATGATGTAGAATTTACTATCTCAACTGCAACAGTAGAGATGACAAAAGGATGCAAGAGCATATCTTCAATTCCATGTACTATTTCAGAGCATGATATTTCCTTCTCAATTGATACAAATGACTATGATACAGGATATTATGACATTGTCGTTACATTCAGTATTGGTCCTGAGATATTGAAAAGAAAGAAGGAGATTCAAATTGTCTGCTGAATATAGATTATACAATGTAAAGCTATCAAAGCAAACTGTTTCAACAGGAGAACGTTTCATCATTCAAGTAGACATCATAGACTGGGACTGGATAAAGAAGAATATCGCAACATGGAATACATTGAAAACCAATTTTGCAAAGTGGGGTGATCTGATTGGCAATTAAGCATATAAGTTTAGTATTACCAAAGACTACTGATCCACCAGACATAAATGTAATCAATACTGCTTTGAAGGAAGTAGAAACAAAACTCAACGCTACAATTGATCAGATTAATGATGCATTGATATTTGTATCACAAACTGATGAATACGTAGAAGTTGAAATACCAGAATAGGAGGAAAAATATGGATAAAGTGAAATTCACCCACACCCGCAAAATTCATGCGGGGGGGGGGTACAAAATACCGCAATATCATCAGAAAGGAGGATGCTATCGAGAGAGGATAGTATCCTCTTTACATTTGGAAAGAAAAGAGGTGAGTGCTTGTAGCATTCACCGTGATGT
>NZ_NFLD01000016.1:0-52428 GCF_002160725.1 Massilimicrobiota sp. An142
GAATATCTGCAAATCAAACAAAAAATGACAAGTGATGAAGGTTGCGAAGGCTGTCCATTCATTGATGAATGCTGTAAAAACAAGAAACATCAGAAAATCCTGACAAGAGATGCAGTGCTGGATGAATTCTATGCAGTTGTAGATGAAAATCTATCAACGAAACTTGGAAAAGAATTAAAGAAACAGAGAAGCGTACAGGTTGAAGGAGCATTTGGAGTCATCAAGCAGGACATGAAATTTACAAGATTCACAAGAAGAGGACTAAAAAATGCGAAAATGGAATTTCTCATTGTATGTCTAGGCTATAATTTAAGGAAATATCATAAATATCGCCTGAGAAGTGAGAAAGAAAAAAGGAAAAAATTGCTTCTCAATTAAAAAGATATGCACATGAAAAAAACGAATTTTGAGCGATATAGGGATATTGCGCCCAAAAATAGGAAAAATAGAAGAAAAATTAACAAAAATAATACATCTTGAAATCAGAAGAAGAGAAAAGATGTTTTTTTATTGCCTAAAAACAGAAAAAGAAAAGAGTTGAAACAAAATCAACTCTTTAAAAAGTTATTTCGTTACAGCCCCGACTGTGCATCATTATATTCTCTTCTAAAAGCAATCATAAATGTTGGCACTGTAAAATGAACTGTAAGCAGACAGGCTCCACCTTTAGTGCCTTCAACCGTATCAATCTGGACAACAGGCATGTCAGGATTTTCTTCTATAAAATTCTTGAAGTCCTCGTACCTTCTTCCATCCATGCATTTTGAATCAATTTTGTATCTTGAAGGTTTCTTTCTTTTTTTATAGGTTACCTGTCGAGGAAGATCGATGTTTCTCACTTTCAATATGCCAGCATCAATAATCTTATAGAGAGTCTTTTCGCTAAACATGATCTCGTTCTTATGATGAATGTAGACATGATGAATGGATTGACCCTGCTGGGCAATCAGTGGATAGAGCAGCTCATTAAGATGATTGATTTCATCCTGAGTAATAATGATGCCTCTGCGTGATTCAGAAAGCCTTTCTTCATATTTTTTGTTGGCCTCAAGTGCATAATAGATATGCTTTGTCAAAGTACATTTTTTCATGTCAGGACATCCGTTGCAGACATATGGAGGCTTAGAAAGCCTAGGGCATATTTCTTCCACATAGCTGCCGCATTCGTAGATGCAGCGCGTACAGGATCTGCAGAGCTGAGATTTCATAACTGGACAGTTGTCACAGGCAGAATTACGTTCCTTGCATGTATATCTGTAAAGACAGTTATTGAAGGAACGACCAAATGCACCAGTTTTACGAACAGAAAGATTCTTTTTGACCTCTTTAGAAATGGTAGTACAATCCTTATCGAGTTTCTTGGCAATGGCCTTGAAAGAATCGTTATTTTTTAGACCATTTTCAATTGTGATTCTATCAAGAGCAGTTAAATGTTTCTGATTAGCCATGATGAGCACCTCCAGTAGAAGGAATACCCACTATTATTATAAAAGTTTGCAGAATTAAATTCTATCATTGGATTTGTAAAATTAAATTCCATATAAATTGATTTAGGGATGGAATTTAGTTTTTCAATTTACGTTATTTTCTTGAGAATTATGTGCTTTATACTTTTATTTTGTCGATGAATAAGCTATAATAGATTCATACAAGTTTATAGAAAACAGATACATAAATCAAAAAGTATTGATATAATCAATGCTTTTTGATTTTGTTTGTGGAGAATTAAAAAAATCTTGAGTGATGGTGTATATTCCTTTTATTCAAAAGATGAATATGATAAACTAACAATTACAATAACAAGGAGGAAGGGTTTTTATGAAAATTATTAAACGTAATGGATCTGAAGTCTTATTTGATCAAACGAAAATTACTGCAGCGATTGAAAAAGCCAATAATGAAGTTGTAGAAACAGATAGATTATCAGACGAAGATATTGATAATATTACAAATAATGTGAAGTATCAATGTGAAAAAATGAAAAGAGCGCTAAATGTTGAGGAAATTCAAAATCTTGTTGAAAATGAAATTATGAAATTGAATGCTTTTGCAGTAGCGAGAAAATATATTACATATCGTTATATGAGAGCATTAGTGCGTAAATCAAATACAACAGATGAACAGATTTTAAGCTTGATTGAATGTGCTAATGAAGAAGTTAAACAAGAAAATTCTAATAAGAATCCAACTGTTAATAGTGTTCAAAGAGATTACATGGCAGGAGAAGTCAGCAAAGATATTACAAAACGTCTATTATTACCAGGACATATTGTGAAAGCTCATGAAGAAGGAATCATTCACTTTCATGATTCAGACTATTTTGCTCAACATATGCATAACTGCTGTTTAGTTAATCTTGAAGATATGTTACAAAATGGAACTGTCATCAGTGAAACAATGATTGAAAGACCTAAGAGCTTTTCTACAGCCTGCAATATTGCAACACAGATTATTGCACAGGTTGCAAGTTCACAATACGGGGGACAAAGTATCAGTTTATCTCACTTAGCTCCTTTTGTTGATGTCAGTCGTCAAAAATTCAGAAAAGAAGTAAGAGAAGAATTTGAACAGGAAAATATTCCTGTCAGTGAAGAACAAATTAATGAATTGGCTGAATATCGTGTGCGTAAAGAAATTAATCGTGGTGTTCAAATGATTCAATATCAGGTTATTACGTTAATGACAACAAATGGTCAAGCACCATTTGTAACTGTCTTTATGTATTTAAATGAAGTCCCTGATGGACAAATCAAAGATGATTTAGCTTTAATTATTGAAGAAACATTAAACCAAAGAATTTTAGGTGTTAAAAATGAAAAAGGTGTTTATGTAACACCAGCCTTTCCTAAATTAATCTATGTTTTAGAAGAAAATAATATTAGTGAAGACAGCAAATATTGGTATTTAACTGAATTGGCAGCAAAATGTACAGCGAAACGTATGGTTCCAGATTATATTTCTGAAAAGAAAATGTTGGAATTAAAAGTTGATAAAAATGATGAAGGACATTGTTATACATGTATGGGATGTCGTAGTTTCTTAACACCATATGTTGATCCTGAAACAAATAAACCTAAATATTATGGACGTTTCAATCAAGGTGTTGTGACAATCAATCTTGTGGATGTTGCCTGCTCTTCTAAAGGTGATATGAAAGAGTTCTGGCGTATTATGGATGAAAGATTGGATTTATGTAAAGAAGCGTTAATGTGTCGTCATAATCGTTTAAAAGGAACTGTCAGTGATGTGGCACCTATTTTATGGCAATATGGTGCTCTAGCAAGACTTAAAAAAGGTGAAACAATTGATAAATTATTATATGGTGGATATTCAACAATATCATTAGGTTATGCGGGTCTTTGTGAATGTGTCAAATATATGACAGGAAAATCACATACCGATCCAGATGCAACACCATTTGCATTAGAAGTAATGCAACATTTAAATGACGCCTGTGCAAAATGGAAAGAAGAAGAAAATATTGATTTTAGTTTATATGGAACACCTATTGAATCAACAACATATAAGTTTGCAAAATGTTTACAAAAACGTTTTGGAAAAATTCCAGGTGTGACTGATAAAAACTATATTACAAATAGTTATCATGTTAATGTTACTGAAGAAATTGATGCTTTTACAAAATTAACATTTGAATCACAATTCCAGAAATTATCACCAGGAGGAGCTATCAGCTATGTTGAAGTTCCAAATATGCAAGATAATATTGAAGCCGTTTTAGCTGTGATGAAACATATTTATGAACATATTATGTATGCAGAATTAAATACAAAGAGCGATTACTGCATGGAATGTGGTTATGATGGAGAGATTCAAATCAAAGAAGATAAAGATGGAAAATTGATTTGGGTATGTCCAAACTGTGGTAATACAAATCAAGATAAAATGAGTGTTGCTAGACGTACATGTGGATATATTGGAACACAATTCTGGAATCAAGGGCGAACACAAGAAATTAAAGAACGTGTTCTTCACTTATAAACATGAAGTATGCAACAATTAAAACAGTAGATATAGCCAATGGAACAGGAGTGAGAGTTTCACTCTTTGTTTCTGGCTGTACTCATCGTTGCCCTGAATGTTTCAATGAGATCGCATGGGATTTTAATTATGGACAGGAGTTTAACCAAGAAACAATTGATTTGATTTTAAAAGCATTAGAACCAAGTCATATTGCGGGATTAACGCTTTTAGGCGGAGAACCTATGGAACTTGTTAATCAGGAGGGATTGTTACCTTTATTACAACAAGTTCGAAAAATGTATCCTGATAAAGATATTTGGTGTTATACAGGCTATCTTTATGAAGATCTGTTACCAGGTGGCAAGGTGCATGGACCTTACAGTGATGAAATATTAAGTTATCTTGATATATTGGTTGATGGACCATTTATATTAGCTCAAAAAAATATTCGTTTAAAGTTTAGAGGATCTGAAAATCAAAGAATTATTGATGTTAAGCGTACAAATCAATCTCGCCAAATTGTTTTGTGGGATGAAAAGTGATTTTAAAAAAATCGCTTTTTTTGTGTGAAAAATAAAAAATGCGAAGATAAAAAATAAAAAAATCCTAAAATAAGTGGATATTTTTATGAAAATTATATATAATGTAAAGGCGATGGAAGGAGGATTCTTAGTGAAAGAAGGCATTAGAAGAGAGTATAAAAAACAATATGATGCTTCAACAAAAAGAATAGATGTTGTAGATGTGCCAGAGTTTAATTTTCTGATGGTTGATGGAATCGGAAATCCAAATGTGGAAGAATTTAAGTTAAAAGCAGAGGCTTTACATATATTATCGAAAGCAATTAAAGATTATTTTAAAGAAGAAATGGATTTATTATATCTCATTTCTCCATTAGAAGGATTATGGGATACATATGATAACAGTCAGTTTGATGTGACACGAAAAAAGATGATTAAATTTACATTAATGATTGCTCAACCTAAAGTTCTTGATGAGCAGACTTTTGAAACAATTAAGGAAAATATAACATTAAAAAAAGATAATCCTTATCTTGTTGATGTTTATTTAAAAAGGTTTAAAGAAGGACGTTGTGTGCAGATGATGCATAAAGGAGCTTATAATACAGAAATTAATACAACCAAACAAATTATGGAATATATTACAATTCAGGGAATGAAATTAAGTGGTTTTCATCATGAAATTTATTTAAATGATCCTGAAAGAAATCCAGTGGATAAACTCAAAACAATTGTAAGATATGCTATTGAAGAAGAGGGGGTATAACCCCTTTTTTATATCAAAGGAGGATATTATGTTATTTGTATCATGGAATGTGAATGGCTTAAGAGCATGCTTGAATAAAGGATTTCAAGATTTTTTCTTATCAGTTGATGCTGATATTTTTGCGATTCAGGAAACAAAACTTCAAAAGCATCAGCTTGATTTACAGTTTGATGGTTATGTCTCTTATTATAATGATGCCCTGAAGAAAGGATACAGTGGGACGGCTATTTATACAAAGAGAGAACCTCTTTCAGTCAGTTATGGTTTAGGTAAGGAAGAACATGATCAGGAAGGTCGTGTGATTACTTTAGAATATGAGAATTTTTATTTTGTTACTGTGTATACGCCTAATTCTAAAAGAGGCTTAGAACGTCTAGATTACCGCCAAGTGTGGGAAGATGCATTTAGAGAATATGTGAATACATTAAAACAGAAAAAATCTGTTGTGATTTGTGGCGATTTGAACGTGGCTCATCAGGAAATTGATTTAAAAAATGATAAAACAAATCATAAAAATGCTGGATTTACAGATGAAGAAAGACAAAAATTTACAGAATTACTAGAGAGTGGATTTATTGATACTTTCAGATATAAATATCCAACTTTAGAAAAATATTCTTGGTGGTCTTATATGTTTAAAGCAAGAGAAAAAAATGCTGGCTGGCGTATTGATTATTTTGTTGTATCAGATAATCTAAAAGAACAGATTCAAGATGCTTATATCTATAATGATGTATTTGGATCAGATCATTGTCCAGTCGGTGTTGAATTGGAGGGATTGCAATGAAATTCATGATTGTTTCAGATATTCATGGCTCATATACAGATTTAAAGAGAGTTATGGAGATTTATGAAGAAGAAAAAATGGATAAATTGGTTTTATTAGGTGATTTATTATATCATGGTCCTAGAAATCCTTTACCAGAAGGCTATCAGCCTCAAGAAGTCATGAAACTCTTGAATGCTTATAAAGAGAATATTATAGCAGTACGAGGAAACTGTGATGCTGAAGTGGATCAGATGGTATTGGAGTTTCCTATGAGAGGGGATTATAGTGAACTTTATTTAGATGGGCATCGTTTCTTTTTTACACATGGACATTTATATGATGAAGAACACTTACCTATGTTAAAGGCGGGAGATGTCTTTATGTATGGTCATATTCATAAACCAGTGTTAAAAAAAGAAAATGATATCACGATATTTAATCCATCCTCTATATCTTTGCCAAAGGCTGGACAGAAAAGCTTTGGTATCTATGAAAACGGTGAATTGAAAATTGTATCTTTTGATAAAAAGGTGCTTCAAAGTATAAAAATATAAAAAAATAGAAAAAAACCGTGAAATTAAATCAAAAGTATGGTATTTTTATATTGATAGGGGTGAGTATATGGCTAAGTACAGAGATATTGCTGATGATATTCGTCAAAAAATAAAAAATCAAGAATATACATTTGGTCAAAAACTTCCCTATGAGTATGTTTTATGTATGAGCTATCATTGTAATAAAGAAACAATGAAAAAGGCCTTAGATATATTGGTCAAAGAAGGACTCATTATCCGTCGTCGTGGTGCGGGGACGTTTGTGAAGGATTATGATCCTGCCATGGATAATCCTGTTAGTAAATTTGGACGTGGTTTGACGGCACAATATGAAGGAATTAAAGAAGTCACAAGTGAAGTTCTGGAATTTGAAGTTGTTCCAGCGGATGAACATTTATCAGAGAAATTACAGATAGATGTTGGTGATTTTGTCTATCATATTATAAGGCTCAGATTTTTAGATAAAATTCCTCATTTAATTGATATTACATATATTCCCATTAGTGTTGTTCCTAATTTAAAGTTACAGCATTTAAAAGGATCTGTATATGGATATATCGAAAAAGTTTTAAAGTTAAAAATCCAAAGCTGTCATTTAACGATTAATGCAGCTTTATCTACATCTTTAGAACAACAATATTTGGGATTAAAAGAAAATGAGCCATATATTCAAGAAGAACAGATTTCTTTTTTAAGCAATGGTTCTATTTTCGAATATACACTCTCAAGACAGCATTTTTCTCATTTTGAATTTCAGACTGTTATAGTACAACAATAGCTATCCTAAGGGATAGTTTTTTACTAGAAAGAGTAGTCGGTATGATTAATGATTAAAAGACAAATATTTATAAAAAATGGCATAGTTATTCATATTTTGAGCAAAAAATACAAAAAAACAACTAAAAAACAGGTAAAATAAAATAAAAAATAAGTAAAAAAACACTGTTAAAACCGTCTTTTATTGGAAAAGTACCATACTTTTGATATAAAAGCATTGACTTTTAATAAAAAAAATTTTATACTTATATTGTCAAAAATATTTTAAGGGAGGAAAAATTTTATGGATGCTTTTGCTGATAAGCTAGGGCGCATTGGAGCATGGGCTGGACAAAACAAATATCTTGGTGCCATCAAAAATGCGTTCCAAAACTTCATGCCAGCAACTATTGCTGGTGCCATTGGTGTTCTTTGGACAAACGTATTAATTACCGATGCTGTTGTCAATGGTGCACCTCAAGGGCTAGGTGGGTTAATTCCTGCTGTTATGGTTTTAGAACCAATTAATGCTGTATTCAACGCAATACAGTTCTGTTCAATTTCATGTATCGCTATTGGAATTGTTATGTTAGTTGCTCAAGAAATTGGGGAAGCTAACGGTGAAACTGGAGCTTTTCCAGCTATTTTAGGATTTATGTGCTGGGCTATGGTTACTCCAACTGCACATGCAGTAACTGGATTAACTGCTTACACTGATGCAGCTGGTACTGCTGTTACAATCGGAACAGTTTTAGAACAAGCTGGTGTTGATTTAGCTGGTGTAGGGACTTTCACTGGTTTTGCTGGAAGCTATATGGGAGCTACTGGTTTATTTACTTCATTGATTATTGGTATTTTAGGGCTTGAAATTTATAACTTCTTCCGTAAAAGAGAAGGATTAAAAATCAAAATGCCTGATCAAGTACCTCCAGGTGTTGCTCGTGCATTCGAAGTTTTAATTCCAACATTCTTAACTTTATTAGTTGTTGGTGTTATCGGATGGGCTGTACAAATGGCTACTGGTGGATTATATTTCAATGATGTTATTTCTACTTATTTACAACAACCATTACAAGATATCATTGGTGCTAATATCGTAGCAGTTATGTTAATGTATGTATTAATCTCATTATTCTGGTTAGTAGGTATTCATGGTAATAACATGTTATCTGCTGTTAAAGAACCAATCTTCCGTCCAATGTTATATGCAAATACAGCTGCATTTACTGCTGGAAAACATGGAGCAGAAATCCCTAATGTATTGAACTTAACAATGTTACAAATGTTCGCTGAATGGGGAGGTTCTGGGGTTACTTTAGGTTTAGTTATTGCAATCTTTATCTTTGGTAAACGTGAAGATAACCGTGCAATTGCTACATTATCTATCGTTCCAGGTCTTTTCAATATCAATGAAACAGTTACATTTGGTATTCCATTGGTATTAAACCCAATCTTAGGTATTCCATTTATTCTTGCTCCAGTAGCATGTATCTTCATCGGATGGTTATTAGTTACTATTGGATTCTGTCCAAAAATCGTTATCGAAGTTCCATGGACAATGCCACCATTATTATTAGGATTCTTAGCAACTGGTGGAAATTTCATGGGTGCTGTTTCACAAGTTATCGTTATTGTAGTATCTACATTAATTTATATTCCATTCGTAATTGTTTACGAAAGATTCCAAAACAAACAAGCTGCTGAAGCTGAATAAGATATTAAACGATTTTGAAAACTTAAAGAGCGGAATTTCCGCTCTTATTTTTTTAAAGTTTAAATTGTTATTTATATGCATATCGTGTATAATATTCAAAGGGAAGTGAGGAGTTTTATGGAAGAAGAAGTTAAAGAGTTTAAAGTGCGAATGAATACTGCAACAATTATTTTTCTTACTGCATTAGCATTCTATACTGTGTTTACAGTTTTCACGCAGGATAAACAGACTGCTTTGGTTATTGTCGTTTTTGCAATTGTTTGTTTTGCATTTTTCTTAGGATGTAGACCAAACAAATATACTATACATAATAGAGAATTAACAATTCATTATTATTTGTGGAAAAATAGTCATGTAGATTTAATGAACTGTGATACAATTTGTGATCCTGTTCCACGTATGGCTGACTTAGTGACAAGACCACATGCAATTGAACTTTATACAAATACAAAGAAAAGATATTGCTTTTTTCCAAAGAAAAGAGTTGAATTTGTACATGCAGTTGTAAAGGCTAATAAAAGAATTCATTGTACAGTTAAAGAATATACAGATGTTTATAGAATCTTAGAAAAGAAAGATCGTAAAGAAAGAAGAAAAGCAGAGAAAAAAGCTGCAAAAGAAGCTGCACAATCAAAGAGTTAATAAAGCGAGTATATAATCATAGAATTGATTATGTACTTTTTTTTCTCCTGAAATATGTCATTTTTTATGTATAATGAATAGAAGGAGGATATAATTATGCAATTAACATTAGAACATTTATCTTTTTATTTGAATCAATGTGAAAATAAACGTTTAAGCTGGCATACCTTAAAGGCTTATCGCATTGATTTAAAACAGTTTTATTCATTTATGATGAATAAGGATATGAATAAGCGTGAAATATCTTACTATATTCATTATCTGAATCATCATTTTAAGCCTAAGACAGTCAAACGCAAATTAGCGAGTTTACATGCTTTTTTTGAAGATATGGTCTTTTATGAAATAATTCAAGAGAATCCAATGGACAAAATAAGGTATAAAATTCAAGAAGAAAAGACTTTACCACGCATTATTCAATACCATCAATTACAGGATTTATTTCATCGTTTAGATCAAGATCAGCACTTTTTTATAAAAAGAGATAAAGCCGTGATTGAATTGCTTATTTCTACAGGAATTAGAGTTTCTGAATTATGTGCTATTAAAAATGAAGATATTTATTTAGAAGAAAAGTATCTCATTATTTATGGCAAGAATGCAAAAGAAAGAGTTATATTTTTAGGTGAGGAAGTTTATCTGGCATTAAAAGAATATGAACAGGCTTTTCATGACAGGATTAGTGAGCAGGAATATTTTTTTATCAATAATCAATATCATCGTTTAACAGATCAGTCTGTTCGTCATATTATCAATAGATATACAGATGATTTTCATATCACACCACATATGTTTCGCCATACCTTTGCCACAATGCTTTTAGAGCAGGATGTTGATATATCATATATCCAAAAGATATTAGGTCATAGCTCTATTACAACAACCAGCATTTATGCCTATGCTTCTATTCAAAGACAAAAAGAGATTATGATGAATAAAAATCCAAGGCAACTTATTAAATAATATTTCTTTTTTATATATTTTCATATATGATAATGATGAGGTGATAACAATATGCAAAGATATGAAGTCTGGCGACAATTATATACATATGCAGATGAGTGGGTACAGCTAAAACCATGGGAAGTCTTATGGAGTAATGATTTTGTTGCTTTAGAGATTAATGAGAAAACATATTATTGTACAATTATGGGGAAATTAGGTGATTGTATTGGGGTATCTATATATGAAGGAGAAGAGGGATATGCAGATTTATGTAGTATAGCTCATGAATATCCAGATCAGGCTATTGCGCAATATATGATGTTTGAACAAAATTGTTTAACATTTTATATGGGAGATCGCGAAGAGGTTCCAAAAGGTCAAAAAGAAATCATTAAAAAATTAGGATTAAAATATAGAGGAAAAGGACATTGGCCATATTTTCTTTCATTTGTGCCAAGATTTTATCCTTATGAAATTAATGATCAACAGGCAAGTGTGATTGTACAAGTTTTTAAGCATCTCATTCCACTTATGAAAGCTTATATGAATCACGAAGTTGCTGTGGATTTTGATAATGGTGAGATACTTTTTGCTCATGATCATCATGGTTGGAAATATGAAGCTATACAAAGACCTGAAGAACAAGAAAAATTCTATGTTGTAGATTTGGAAGATCAGCAATATCTCAATTATTTAAAAGAGTTACCACAAACGCAAAATCAGTATATCATTGATTTGGCATATTTATCTGGTGGTTTTATAGATGAAAGATATGATCGTCCAGTCAGTTCACTTGTTTTATTAGTTATGGATTTGCTTTCACAAGAAATTATTAATATATATATGTTAAAACCTGAAGATGATGAAGATTCTATATGTATTCAACAATTGAGTAAAGTTATAGAAAAATTTGGGAAACCACAGGAAATTTTTGTTAGAAATCCAAGAGTTTATAGCTCATTAGTTTCTATTTGTGACACATGTCAAATTGATGTACATATTACATCATTACCAATGATGGATGACGTTTTGGGTCAAATGGAAAGCTTTATGCAAATGTAATATGATTCTTTATACTCTTTCATTGCAAAAATATATCTTTCATGTATAATAGAATGGACTTGTCAAAAAGGAGAATTAATAAAATGATAGCAACTCAAAATGTGTCTTTGCGATATGGTGATCGTGCTTTATTTGAAAATGTATCTATTCAATTTACTGAAGGAAACTGTTATGGAATTATTGGTGCCAATGGGGCTGGTAAATCTACTTTTTTAAAGATTTTATCAGGAGAAATTGAACCGAATAAAGGTGAAGTTGTGATAACACAGGGACAGAGATTATCTGTATTAAAACAGGATCATTTTGCTTATGATGATCAGGAAGTTTTAAAAACAGTTTTAATGGGAAATAAACGTCTTTATGAAATTATGTTAAGAAAAGAAGAGCTTTACAGCAAAGCTGACTTTAATGATGAAGACGGTATTGAACTTGCTGAACTTGAAGGTGAGTTTATGGAAATGGATGGCTGGAATGCTGAAACAGATGCTGAAATTCTTTTAAATGGATTAGGTGTAACAGGTGCATATCATCACTTGCTTATGAAAGAATTAGGTGACCAACAAAAAGTCAAAGTTTTATTGGCACAGGCCTTATTTGGTAATCCTGATATTTTATTGTTGGATGAGCCGACTAACCATTTGGATTTAAAAAGTGTCACATGGTTAGAAAATTTCTTATTGAATTTCCCTAATACAGTCATTGTTGTTTCTCATGATAGACATTTCTTGAATAAAGTTTGTACGCATATTGCGGATATTGATTATAGTAAAATTCAGTTATATATAGGAAATTATGATTTCTGGTATGAATATTCTCAGATGATGTTAAAACAGGCAAAAGAAATCAATAAAAAAGCTGAAGCAAAGAAAAAAGAATTGGAAGAATTTATTGCGCGTTTTAGTGCCAATGCTTCTAAAGCAAAACAGGCAACATCACGTAAAAAATTATTAGATAACTTAGAGATGGTAGATATTAAACCATCATTAAGAAGATATCCATTTATTGGTTTTACACCAGATAGAGAAGTTGGAAATATTGTTTTAACTGTTGAAGATTTAGGATACAGTCAAAATGGTGAACAAATCTTTGATCATGTCTCATTTTCTATTTCACCAAAAGATAAAGTTGCTTTTGTTTCAGATCATGAACTGGCAGTGACAACTTTCTTTAAGATTATCATGGGTGAAATTACAGATTATACAGGAACTTTCCAATGGGGAGTGACAACATCTCAATCATATTTCCCAAAAGATAACAATGAATTTTTTGATGATTGTGATTTAACGCTTGTTGACTGGTTAAGACAATATGCTGGAGATGATGCTTATGAACAAGATTTAAGAGGCTGGTTAGGAAGAGTCTTATTTTCTGGAGAAGAAGCTTTAAAGAAAGCAAATGTCTTATCAGGTGGAGAAAAAGTCAGATGTATGCTGGCAAAAATGATGATGGCAAATGCAAACGTTCTTGTTTTGGATGAACCGACCAATCATTTGGATTTGGAATCTATACAGGCTCTTAATGAAGGATTAATTCGTTTTAAAGAAAATGTTTTATTTGCTTCTCATGACCATCAATTTGTACAAACAATTGCGAATAGAATTATTGAATTAACACCACAGGGATGTATTGATCGTTTATCAACATATGATGAATATTTAGAATATAAAGAAACTTTAGAAAATTAAACAATAATCAAGCTTTTTTAATTCTTATCTGGTATGATTTCAAAAGAGAGATAATAATCATAAATTAAAGATTGATAAAGGAGACGATGTTCATGATTTCATTTCAAAATATTGCGATAACTCAAGATATGCATGATTGTTTGATTCCAGAAGATCTCAAGGCAGATGTTATTTATTATTTAAAAAAAGCTCATATTCCCTATAAATCTATACCATGCAAAGAAGTCGAAGATGGTCCTGCTAAAGAGAAAGCAATCAATCAATATAGACAGGCAGGATGTCGATCTCATTTGCATTGATGGGTATTTTACAAGTTCCGATACAATCAGATGTTATGTTTCAGCAGATCTGTCAATTCTTTGGTCCACAGATAGACTTTGATTTTGCGATTCAAAAACAAAATATTGAAAAGAAATCTGACGAAATGTACGAAAAGTGTTATAAAGACTGGTTACAGGAAGGAGAAATTCCTGTCAAAAAATAAGACTTATAAAATATGAAAGATTTAGGAATTATCTTTGCATATGATGATGCTTTTCGAGCAATCCGATTAGCAATGAATATGGAAACATATTTAAATTATGCTTGAGAACGTTTAACTGAAAAAGCAAAAGAAAAAGGTGGCAATGCTGTTTTAGGCATATGTTTTGATTTAAGAGATACATGAAAGCCCATGTTAATGGGAACAGTCGTTATATGAGAAGATGAGTAAAGTGATGTGTATGCATCACTTTTTTTGAATAGATTTTCAAAATATCGGAAACAATAGATAGTGATGTTTTATTTATGAAAAAACAAGCATATATAATAAAAAGGCTTATGTTCTTTGAACATAAACACCTTTTATTTTAGCAATATAAACACGGTGATAATCCTGATCAGGATACCATTTTGTATCTAGAGATGTATCTTTAAAGTTTTCAGGTTTAATGTCATCTTCATAGATTTTTTCAACAATGAAGACCAAACGCGCTTCTTCAAATGTAGGTACGCCATCAATATATGTGGTATGGAAATGAACATGATTGATTTTATCTTGATCACGTCCAGAAACTGTACCTAAAATAGAAAGTTCTTTCTTATATCCATTAAAAAATGATAGAGAGAAGCATTCTTGCTGGTCAACAAACTGTTTTGTATAGCGTTGTGGACGGATAAATGCATAAACAACGTTTTGTCCCCATAAAACACCCATACCGCCCCAAGAAGCTGTCATCGTATTGACTTTTTGATGATCACCAGCCGTTATAAGCATCCAGTCTTTGCCAATGGCCTGAAAAGTATTCATATCTAGAGTATTTATATCTATTTTTTCAAATGCCATCATTCTTCCTCCTTTTTCCTGATTATAACATAGTATATGCAAAAAATATGAAATATAAAGAGGTGAAACCATAAAAATGAAAAAAATCATCAAAATCATTTCAATCATTATCTTGATTTTGACAATATTTATCATGGGTATCACTTTATATATTGGAAATTATTTATATGACTATACCCTCAATCCCCATTCTAATCATACCTTATTTGATAGTGAACTTTATCAAAAAGATACCCAAGATGCTCAAAAATGGTTAGAAGATAAGAGTGTTCATCTTTCTATTTCAAGTTATGATGATCTTTTTTTACATGCTTATTATATTGAACAAAATAATCCCATTTATGCCATTATGGTGCATGGGTATCGAGGAGATAGTTCTAGCATTATTTCACCTGTCAAACATTTTTATGAGCAGGGATATAATCTTTTGATTCCTGATTTACGTGGTCATGGGCAAAGTGAAGGAGATTATATTGGAATGGGTTGGGATGATCGTTATGATATTATGGGATGGATTGACTATCTTGTATCTCAAAATCCACAGGCTCAAATTATTTTATATGGTGTTTCTATGGGTGGAGCTACGGTCATGGATGTAGCTGGAGAAAATTTACCATCACAAGTGAAGGCTGTTATTGAAGATTGTGGTTATACGAGTGTCTGGGATGTTTTTCAATACCATATTCCTATGAAAAAGTGGCAAAGTGAAGTGGCTTTGCATATGGCAAGTCTTGTGACTCAAATAAGAGCAGGCTATGCTTTGGAAGATGTTCAACCTATTCAACAGGTTCAAAAAAGTCAGATTCCTATTTTATTTATTCATGGTCAGGACGATGATTTTGTCCCCGTGGATATGATAGATGAACTATATTTAAAAGCCAATTGCCCTAAAGAAAAACTTATTATTAAAGGAGCTGGTCATGCTCAAAGCTGTTCTACTGATGCGAAAACATATTATCAGACTATTTTTCAATTTATTCATCGTTATACAAAAAAATAGATGTTATCAAACATCTATTTTAGGCTGTATGTGTGCGCATTTCATTTTTTAATTCATATAATGCATGACGGGCTTCTTCAATGTCATCAATCACATCATAAATTTCTTTACGTTGTTCTTCATTGATAGAATCATATTTAGAAATATCAAGAAGCTTTTCTAAAGCTTGATAAATATAATGATTTGCCTGATTTAATTGTTCCATCATTAACCTCCTTTAAATAAATAGATGTATACCAATCATAATCAATATCATTGATACATAATGATAACTCCAAATCTTATAGAATACAAGTAAAAAAATAAAAACAAGACTCCATAAGATCAATTGTAGAGCGATTAGTTCAAAAGATAAAGGTAAAGAAAAGAAAATAAAAAAGAAAATGTGAATCAATGTATAAAAGCTTATATATTTGAACCATTGTTTCAAAAAAATCTCATGTTTCTTTCGTTTAGAAAGACGTAAGCTTATCAATGTATCAAGATAGAGATACTGATAAACGATTTGATAGAAAATATAACTCCAGAATATTTGGGTGATAACAAAAATAAGATATCGAAAATCGAAGAAGGGATAGTGAAGAAGAATATAAGGTGTTATATCCTGATAAAGATATTTCAAAAAATAAACAAGCAAGCCATAAATAACAGTTATTTTAATCCATTTCATCTAAGAATAATTGTCCCTCTTCTAAACGATAGATATGTGTATAATGGATATCTGGTAAGTAATCATGAGCAGCAATCACAATGGTATGTCCTTTGTCATGTAATTGATTGATGAGCTGACAGAATGTATGAATAGATGTCTGATCTAAACCACGTGTGGGTTCATCTAATAAAATAAGTTCCTGATTTTCCATAATGGCTTGAATGATACCTGCTTTTTGACGCATACCAACAGAAAAGTTTTTTAACTTCATGGAGCTATGTAAATCTAATTGAAATTGTTGACACAATGATTCAATATAGCTGCTATCATATTGATTTTTTAAAGAAGCCAGGAATTGAAGATTATAAGCGAGAGTTTCGTTTTCTAGAAAACCTGGATTTTCAATTAAAGCTCCAATCTGTAAATCATTCTTTTTGGTGATTGTCCCTGAAGTAGGTTTGATAATATCGCAGATCAGCTTAAAAAGTGTTGATTTTCCTGAACCATTGATACCATGAATATAGATACATTCATGACCATCAAGATGAAATGAAAGATGTTGTAATACGGGTTGTTTATGAAAACTTATACTTAAATCTTGAATATCTAACATAAATCCTCCTTAAAATAGTTTTGTATAAACAATATGAAATAAAAAGTTCATAAAGATAGGTAAAGCTAAATAAATAAAATTCTTTTTTTGACCAATTTGTAGATATATGAATGTTGTTTCAATAAAAGTGACAATAAGATTAAGAATCATAAATAAAATCGTCACAAACATATCTTCTGGTAAGATGCCACCAAAAAAGAAAGCATAGCTTATATAAATAATCATTGTATAAATAAAACTGACCATCATTAAGAAATAATAAACGGAAGTATATGTTTTCTGTTCACCAATTCTTGTGATAATAGGAGATAGCAAGCGATTGCATTGTGCTGTAAACTGATAGTTCATTAATAAAAAGACATTATTCATATAAACACAAAGATAATTCGAATAAATGAGACAAATTGTATAAGTGTTTTTTCCACAAAGGATGGGTGATGCAAACAACATCATAATCAATATGATCATGACTTTCACATCGAGAAGTTTGAACCATTTTTTAATCATTTGTTTCTCTCCTTTTCAATAAGATCTGAAAACAAAGAGAAGAAACTATGGCATATATGAAAAAACAAATCGCATACAATGCAAGATGTGAAAGACCAAATGGATTTTCACGAACATGTTCTAATCCTAATGCAACTAAATTGTTGATTTGGATAAGAAAAGCTGCTTCTGGAATAGGTAAATACCCTTGAATCAAGGCGGGAATTAATACCAGCAAAATACCAATGATCACACCACAACAACGATAGACATATTTGTTGGTGATAAAAGTCTGTAATGCCAAAATAACACTGGACATTAAAGCATAGCCTAAAGAAGTGAGGGTTATAAAAAGAATCAGATTGATCACTTCAATAGGGCATAGAAGCTGAGTCGTGATATAGTATCCGTCAGGATAAGTCATGCTTTGAAAATGTATAGGAATTAAAAAGACATGACAGAAAATAAGTAGGCCTACCTGAATCAGGGTGATCACTCCAAAGGTCGAAAGTATATTTTTGATGCTGACTTCCAGATAATAATGTCTTCTTGTTAGTCGTGTTTCAATCATGTAAGCACTGCGAGTTTGATGCATATTTAAAAAATCATATGCCATGATATTTGGCAGCAACAGCATCAGTAAAATAAATAAAAATGGGTTTGTACCAATACGATATAAACTGTAAAAAAATTCAAGTCCAGCATTAGGATAAGCTTCCTGATAACCAGGACTGGAAAAAATAGATTGTTGAAAACTATAAATAGTGCTTATGATAATGAATATAAAAATGACAGTCACTAGAAATAGTTTTTCTTTTGAAAGAAACGCTTTCCATAAGGAACGATGTCTTTCCATAAAATTATTGTCCTCCTTTCTTATATGTTTCCTTTATACCTTAACAGACTTATGCAAAAATAAGTCGAAAGTGTGCTAAAAATGCACAAACAGGAGTGAAAGTGGCATTTTTTATTTAAAAATGAATAGGTAAAATAAAAAAAGGGATAAGGAGTGAAGGACATGAAAGTATTTATTTGTATGGATGATGAAGATTGTATAGAAAAATTAAGTGAATTATTATATCAGACACATATGGAAGAAGATATATCTATTGATAGCTATGATCAATTTGTCAATATAGCATTTTTACGTCAAAGAGAAAGCTATGATGTGGCTTTTATTGGAGATCGTATTCATGGTGACAATGGTTTTTTAATGGGTGAGTATTTACATGATGCGAATCCTGAATGTTTGATTATCTATATTGGTGATGATTATGCGCATATGCATGAAAGTTTTCGGGCATATGGATATCAGATGTTTTTAAAACAGGAATTACCAGAACTGTTTAATGGTGAATTTCAAAGAATATGGAGTCATTACCAAAAATTACATCACGAGGAAATCTTTTATCTTGATAATGGAGGAACACGACGTTTTTTACCAGGGGAAATCGTTTATATTGAAAATGGACGTTTTCAAACACAGGTGGTGACTGCACATCAGCGTTTTTATGGACATTTTGGTGATTTAACCAAAACAAAAACGAAGTTATTGAAGTATTCTTTTTTTCAGATGCATCCCCGTTATTTTGTAAATATGCATTATATTTTAATGATTCGAAATGGTGAATTAGAAATGAAAAATGGGGATTGTATTCCAACTTCTATTATGAATAAAGAATTAATTAATGATGCGATTCAATCTTTTCTTTCTAGTCAGTAAAAAATATGAATAAATATTGAAAAAAAAGGTAAGAAATGATATTATTCAATTAGTTATACAACTGACGGAAGTGGAATAGACCACATGGAGTATAATGGGAAAGAGTCGACCGTCTGGGCAACAGTCTGGACGTTTAGACTCTTTTTTTGGTTTTTCATAAATTGATAACGATATCAATAGTCAAAACCATGAATTTGTGATATAAAGAAAGTGTCAAGAGGTCCTAAAAATAAAAAAAGAAAGGGTGTTTAATGATGTTAACAGATGTAGAGATTGCACAAAGTGCAAAAATGAAACCCATCAAGGAGATTGCTGAAAAAGTTGGACTTGATGAAGATGATTTGGAGCTTTATGGTAAGTATAAAGCTAAGATTTCATTAGAAGCGATTTCTCAACTTAAGGAAAAAGAAAATGGAAAGTTAATCTTAGTGACTGCCATTAATCCCACACCTGCAGGTGAAGGAAAGACAACAACAATGATTGGATTATCTCAAGCTTTGAATAAATTAGGGAAAAAATCTGTTGTGGCTATGCGTGAACCAAGCTTAGGTCCATGTTTTGGCGTGAAAGGTGGTGCAGCTGGTGGCGGTTATGCTCAAGTTGTTCCAATGGAAGATATCAATCTGCATTTTACTGGTGATATTCATGCTATTACGACTGCCAATAATTTAATTGCAGCGATGTTAGACAATTCTATTCAACAGGGAAACCCATTGGATATTGATACAAGACAGATTGTCTGGAAAAGATGTGTGGATCTTAATGATCGTGCATTAAGACATATTGTTGTGGGACTTGGTGGTAAAGTCAATGGTGTTCCTAGAGAAGATGGATTTGATATTTCAGTAGCGAGTGAAGTCATGGCTATTTTGTGTTTAGCAACATCATTGGAAGATTTAAAACAACGTGCGGGACGTATGATTGTGGCTTATAATCATGCTGGTGAACCTGTGACGGTGGATGATATTCAGGCCACAGGAGCTGTCACATTATTATTGAAAGATGCTATTAAGCCCAATTTAGTCCAAACACTTGATCATACGCCAGTCTTTGTTCATGGGGGTCCATTTGCGAATATTGCACATGGATGTAACTCTGTTATGGCAACAAATTTAGCTATGAAATTAGGTGATTATGCCATTACTGAAGCTGGTTTTGGAGCTGATTTAGGTGCTGAAAAATTCTTAGATATTAAATGTCGTCAGGCTGGATTAAAACCAGATGCAGTTGTTATTGTCGCAACTGTCCGTGCGCTTAAAATGCATGGTGGCGTAAAGAAAACAGATTTAGCAGTAGAAAACTTAGATGCCCTTAGAAAAGGAATTGAAAACTTAGAAAAACATATTGAAAATATTCATAAATACCATTTGCCTAGTGTTGTTGCTATTAATGCTTTTCCAACCGATACAAAGGCTGAACTTGAATTATTAAAGGAAATCTGTAAACAAAAAGGTGTCGATGTTGCCATTAGTGAAGTGTGGGCAAAAGGAGCAGATGGTGGCATTGAATTGGCTGAAAAATTATTAGAAGTCTTAGATACAAAAGAAGCTCATTTTGAGCCATTATATGATTTGAATTTACCAATTGCTGACAAAATCAAAGTCATTGCAAAAGAAATCTATGGTGGGGATGATGTGACTTTCACTAAGAAGGTCATGAATAAAATGAAAAAATATGAAGCACAGGGATTAGGTCAATTACCAATCTGTGTCGCAAAAACACAATATTCATTATCTGATGATCCAACATTGCTTGGTCGTCCTCATGGATTTGTGGTTGAAATCAATGATTTGATTCCAAATACAGGTGCAGGATTTTTAGTCGCTATTAGTGGCGATATTATGCGTATGCCTGGATTACCAAAACAACCAGCTGCCGTGAATATGGATATTGATGAAGATGGCAAGATTGTTGGATTATTTTAAATAGAAGGAGATGGAGAAATGAAAGTAGCAGTGATTATGGGTTCAACAAGTGATTTACCTAAAGTTGAACCAGCTATTCAAATTTTAAAAGATTATGGTGTTGAAGTTCAGGTGAGATGTTTATCAGCTCATCGTGCTCATCTAGGACTTAGTGAGTTTATGAAGGAAATCAATCAAAATGGGACAGAGGTTGTAATTACAGCAGCAGGTATGGCCGCTGCCTTACCAGGTGTTGTCGCATCGCAAACAGTATTACCTGTTATTGGTGTTCCACTAAGTGGCGCAACATTAGATGGTATGGACGCTTTGTTGTCAATTGTCCAAATGCCTTCTGGTATCCCAGTTGCAACAGTCGCTATCAATGGAAGTAAAAATGCAGCTTATTTAGCATTACAGATGATGGCTGTACATCATGAAGAATTAAAAACAAAACTCATCGCCTTCCGTCAGGATAATGAAAAACAGGCAATGAAAGCAAATCAGGAAGTTATGGAAAAATATCAATAAAAAAGGAGAACAAAACAATGGCAAAATTATTATATGAAGGAAAAGCAAAACAAGTTTATGAAACAGAAAATCCAAATGAATACATCATTCATTATAAAGATGATGCAACAGCTGGTAATGGTGTGAAACATGATCAGTTTGAAGGAAAAGGTGTCTTAAATAATACGATTTCTTGTATTATCTTTGATATGTTAGAAGAAGCAGGAATCAAGACACATATGATTGAAAAAATCAATGAAAGAGATATTCGTGTTAAAAAAGTAGAAATCTTCCCATTAGAAGTCATTATTAGAAACATTACAACAGGATCATTCTGTAAAAGATTAGGAGCAAAAGAAGGTATTGTCTTAGATGAACCAATATTCGAATTAAGTTATAAAAATGATGACTATGGTGATCCATTAATCAATGATGATCATGCTGTAGCATTGGGACTGGCAACGCGTGATGAATTAAAATATATCCGTGAAACAACATTAAAGATTAATGAATTATTAAAAGCATTCTTCTTAAAATTAAATTTAAAATTAGTAGATTTTAAAATTGAATTTGGTAAAACTGAAGATGGTCAAATCTTATTGGCAGATGAAATTTCACCTGATTCTTGTCGTTTATGGGATGTTGATACAAATCAAAAATATGATAAAGATGTCTTTAGACAAGATATTGGTGATTTAATTGAAACTTATAAAGCCGTTTTAGCAAGAATGGAAAATAAATAAGGAGAAAAAGTATGGATTATAAAAAAGCTGGTGTAGATATTGAAGCTGGATACAAATCAGTAGAATTAATGAAAGAACATGTCAAAGCAACGATGCGTCCTGAAGTGATTGGTGGACTTGGTGGTTTTGCTGGAGCATTTGATTTAAGTGCCATTAAAAATATGGAAGAACCTGTTTTATTATCAGGAACTGATGGTTGTGGAACAAAGGTGAAATTAGCTTTTGTGATGGATAAACATGATACAATAGGTATTGATGCTGTTGCGATGTGTGTCAATGATATTGCATGTAGTGGTGGAGAGCCATTGTTTTTCTTGGATTATATTGCCTGTGGAAAGAACTATCCTGAAAAAATTGCAACCATTGTTAAAGGGGTGGCTCAAGGTTGTCTTCAATCTGAATGTGCATTAGTTGGTGGTGAAACAGCAGAACATCCAGGATTAATGCCTGAAGATGATTATGATTTGGCTGGTTTTGCAGTAGGTGTTGTTGATAAAAAAGATATTATTGATGGTTCAAATATCAAAGCTGGTGATGTTTTGGTTGGTATCGCATCTAGTGGTGTGCATAGTAATGGTTTTTCACTTGTGAGAAAAGTTTTTGATATCACAAAAGAATCATTAGAAACATATTATGATGAATTAAATGGAACATTGGGTGAAACATTATTAACACCAACAAGAATTTATGTCAAAGCTTTAAAAAATATCAAAAAAGCTGGCGTTCAAGTCAAAGGATGCTCACATATTACAGGTGGAGGATTTTATGAAAATGTTCCAAGAATGTTACCAGATCATGCATTAGCCCTCATTCGTAAAGATAGTTATCCTATCCCACCTATTTTCAATCTGATTCAAAAGAATGGACAAATCGAAGAACAGATGATGTATAATACGTTTAATATGGGGCTAGGAATGGTGATTGCTTTAGATCCTGCAGATGTTGACACAGCTATGAAAGCTATTGAAGCAGCAGGTGATCATTGTTATGTTGTTGGACATATTGAAGAAGGTCAAAAAGGAGTTCAGTTATGTTAAAGATTGCTGTGATGATATCTGGTGGTGGCACAGATTTGCAATCAATTATTGATGCCTGTCAGGCTGGAAAAATCAATGGAACGATTGAACTTGTGATTTCTAATCGTCAAAAAGCTTATGGTTTACAGCGTGCTCAAAAAGCAGGGATTGAAACAGCAGTTGTCAAAAAGAATGATACATTGATTGTATCAATGTTAAAGGAAAGAAACATTGATTTGGTTGTTTTAGCTGGTTATTTAGCCATTTTAACAGATGAACTGATTGATGCCTATCCAAATCAGATTATCAATATTCATCCTTCATTGATTCCTTCATTTTGTGGGGCAGGTATGTACGGAATGCATGTCCACGAAGCTGTTTTGAATAGAGGCGTGAAAGTCAGTGGGGCGACTGTTCATTTTGTCAGCAGTGAAATAGATGGTGGTCCTATCATTAAGCAGGTTGCCTGTGATATTTCGGATTTAGATAAACCAGAAGATATACAGGCTAGAGTTTTGGAGATTGAACATCGCATCTTACCTGAAGTTGTCGGGTTATATTGTGATGGAAGAATAAAAGTAGAAAATGGAAGGGCAAAGGTGATTTAAGTGAAAAGAGCTTTGATTTCTGTAACAAATAAAGATGGTGTTGTTGATTTTGCATCAGGTTTAGTGAAACTCGGATTTGAAATTGTTTCTACTGGTGGAACAATGAAAGTTTTAGAAGACAATGGTGTTCACTGTATTGCGATTGATGATGTCACTGGTTTTCCTGAAATGTTGGATGGGAGAGTGAAAACTTTACATCCTAAAGTTCATGGTGGACTTTTATTTAAAAGAGATAATCCAGAACACGTGAAAACAGTTCAAGAACATCATATTCAACCTATTGATTTGGTTTGTGTGAATTTATATGAATTTGAAAAAGCTTTAAGAGCTGGAAAACCAATGGAAGATATGATTGAAAATATTGATATTGGTGGACCTTCTATGATTAGAAGTGCTGCTAAAAACTTCAAAGATGTTTTGATTGTCACTGATCCAAGTGATTATGCAAAAGTCTTAGAAGCTATTGAAAACAATCAGACTGATTATGATTTCAGATTACGTCTTGCTTATAAAGCTTTTAGTACAACAGGGGCTTATGACGCCATGATTTCACGTTATTTTGCAGATGTATGTCATGATGAATTCCCTGATACTTTAAACATTTCATTAAAGAAAGTGGAACATTTACGTTATGGAGAAAACTCTCAACAGGCAGCTAATAAATATGAAGACAGCTATGTTCAAAAATCATTATTAGATTATGAACAATTACATGGAAAAGAAATTTCTTTCAATAATGTCAACGATTTATATGGAGCTGTGGCTTTAGTGAGAGAATTTGGTGATCAGATTGTTACAGCGGCTATTAAACATTCAACACCTTGTGGGGTTGCGATTGGTGAAACTGGTTATGATTCTTATATGAAAGCTTATGAAGCAGATCCACAATCTATCTTTGGTGGAATTGTAGCCGTGAACTATAAAATTGATAAACAGACAGCTGAACAGATGCATAAGATTTTCTTGGAAATCGTTGCAGCACCTGATTTTGACGAGGATGCTTTGGAAATCTTAAAGAAAAAGAAAAACTTACGTATCTTAAAATTAAAGAATTTAGATGCTAGAGATGCCAAATATGATATTAAATATCTTGAAGGTAAAGTGCTTGTCCAAGAGTTAAATACAAAGATGATTGATGAAATGAAAGTTGTCACTGAAGCAAAGCCTACACCAGAACAGCTAACAGATATGGAATTTGGTATGAAAGTTGTCAAATATGTTAAATCAAATGCAATCTGTATTGTGAAAAATGGTGTGACTTTGGCTATTGGTGGAGGACAGACTTCACGTGTTTGGGCTTTGGAAAATGCTATTAGAAACAATCCTGATAAGAATTTCGAAGGTTCAGTTTTAGCTAGTGATGCTTTCTTCCCATTTAATGACTGTGTTGAAGTTGCTGCCAAGGCAGGAGTTGGTGCTATTATTCAACCAGGTGGAAGTATCAGAGATCAGGATTCTATTGATTTGTGTAATGAAAAGAATATTCCAATGGTCTTTAGTGGATATAGACATTTTAGACATTAAGATATAAATGATGAATGCCAAACAGATGTGGGAAAAGTTTTTGGACAAAGAAGCTGGAGATAGTTACGATGCATGGCAGTATGGTAGTCATGCCAATGGGCTTGCTTTACTGACATTACTGAAAATCAAAACAGCAACATCTTCAGCTTATCCCATATATGTCCAATACGATGAACCTCTACCACAGGTTGGAAGTTACAGCATTATCTTAGATAAACAAGATCATGCTGTATGTATCATTCAAACGACAGAAGTTACCATCATTCCCTTTGATCAAGTGAATGATGAGCATGCTTATTTAGAGGGAGAGGGAGATCGTACGCTTGATTATTGGCGAAAAATACATGCAGATTTTTTTACACAGGAAATGGAAAATATGGGTCAGCAGTTTCATAAGGACATGTTAGTTGTGTGTGAAAAATTTAAAGTTGTATATCCAAAATCATAAGAGGAGGAAACCATGAAAGTATTAGTTATTGGTAGTGGTGGTCGTGAACATGCGATTGCTTATGCTTTAAATAAAAGCCAGAAAGTTGATGAAATTCATGCTATACCAGGAAATCCAGGTATGGCTGAAATTGGAACTTGTCATCCTGGTCATGTAGAAGATTTAGATAGTATTTTAAAATTTGTTGAAGAACATGCGATTGATTTTACAGTGATTGGACCTGAAGTGCCTTTATGCATGGGATTAGCTGATTTATTGGAAAGTCATGGACATAAAGTTTTTGGCCCAACGAAACAGGCTGCAACTTTGGAAGGAAGTAAAGCTTTTTCTAAGGATTTTATGAAAAGACATCATATTCCTACTGCCGCCTATCAGGAAGTTCACTCTTATGAAGAGGCTATTGAAGCTTTAACTTCATTTGATTATCCTGTTGTTGTCAAAGCAGATGGATTGGCAGCTGGTAAGGGTGTTGTGATTTGTGAAAATGAATCACAAGCCAAGCTGGCTTTACAGGAAATGATGGTAGAAGGAGCTTTAGACGGAGCTGGAAAAACAGTTGTTTTAGAAGAATTCTTAACTGGATTTGAATGTTCACTTCTTTGTTTTACTGATGGTGAAACAATCGTTCCCATGGTGAGTGCTAAGGATCATAAACAAATCTATGATGAAAATAAAGGACCAAATACAGGTGGTATGGGAACTGTTTCTCCAAATCCTTTCTTACCAGAGGGAATGGAAGAGATTTTGAAAAAAGATGTTCTAGAACCATTTATGGCTGGTTTAAAAGCTGATCATATGGATTATAGAGGTGTTGTTTTTATTGGTTTGATGATCGAAAATAATCAACCAAAAGTTCTTGAATTCAATGTTCGCTTTGGAGATCCTGAAACACAATCTATTCTTTTAAGATTAGATACAGATTTATTTGATATTATGTATGCTGTAAGTACAAAAACATTAAAAGATATTGATATTCAATGGAAAGACGAACATGTGGCCTGTCTTGTTTTAGCAAGTCAAGGTTATCCAGGAAGTTATGAAAAAGGCAAGGTTATTACGGGTATTGATCAGGTTGATGAAGATATCGTGATTTTCCATGCTGGAACTGCTATCAATCAAAATGGTGAGCTTGTAACAAATGGAGGACGTGTCTTAAATATTTGCGCCTATGGTCAAACATTAGAGGAAACACGTGATAAAGTTTATCAGGCTGCCAAGACTATTGAGTTTGATGGTAAATATTATCGTAAAGATATTGGATTAAATTGAGGTGAAAAGATGAGTAAAGTCTATCGTGTATATGTTGAAAAGAAAAGTGCATATGCTATTGAAGCGAATGAGTTATTAAATAATATTCAGACACAATTAAAAATAGAAACAGTGACAGATGTTCATGTTGTGAATCGTTATGATCTTCAAGGTGTCAGTGAAGATGTTCTTAAACAAGGGATTCCAACAATTTTAAGTGAACCTATGGTTGATGAAATTTATCAGGAAGATTATCCTTTAAATGAACATCAAAAAGCTTTTGCGATTGAATTTTTACCTGGACAATATGACCAGAGAGCTGATGCCTGTGAGCAATGTTTTCAGGTTTTAACAGGTGAAAAAAATGTTAAGGTCAAATGTGCCAAATTAATTGTTTTAGAAGGACAGGTATCTGATGATGATGTCAAAGATATTCAAAATTATTTGATTAATCCAGTAGATCAGCGTTTGGCTTCATTAGATAAACCAGAACATTTGAATGATGAAGATGTACATATTAACCCTGTTCCAATTATTGATGGATTTATGGATATGAGTGACGATGAATTAAAACGCTTTATACAAGATAATGGTATGGCCATGAATGAAGATGATTTAAAAGTCACTCAAGATTACTTTAAAAATGAAGAAAAACGTAATCCAACAGAAACTGAATTAAAGGTATTAGATACATATTGGTCTGATCATTGTCGTCATACAACATTTGCGACAATCATTACAGATTTAGACATTGAAAATGGTGCATTTAAAGAAATTTTAGAAAAAGATGTTGAAAATTATAAAACATCACGTCATTTGGTTTATGGTGTGAATACAGATCGTCCATTAACTTTAATGGATTTAGCAACGATTTCTATGAAAGAATTAAGAAAAACAGGCTATTTAGATGATTTAGAAGTTTCTAAAGAAATTAATGCCTGTTCTGTAGAATTGACTGTTCATACCAATGAAGGTGATGAAGAATGGCTATTGATGTTTAAAAATGAAACACATAACCATCCAACAGAAATTGAACCATTTGGTGGGGCAGCAACATGTTTAGGTGGTGCCATTCGTGATCCTCTTTCAGGACGTGCTTATGTTTACCAGTCTATGCGTATTACAGGAGCTGGAGATCCAAGACAGCCATTAGACGAAACAATGAAAGGAAAACTTCCTCAACGTAAAATCTGTCAGGAAGCAGCTCATGGCTTTTCAAGTTATGGAAACCAGATTGGTTTAACAACTGGTTTTGTCCATGAAATTTATGATGATGGATTCCTTGCAAAACGTATGGAACTTGGTGCCGTTGTGGCAGCTGCACCAAAAGATCAGGTAAAACGTTTAGAACCATTAAAAGGACATATTGTTTTATTGATTGGTGGACGTACTGGTCGTGATGGTATTGGTGGAGCGACAGGTTCATCAAAATCACATGAATTAAAAACCACAACAACAGCTGGAGCTGAAGTTCAAAAAGGAAATCCAGTAGAAGAAAGAAAAATTCAAAGATTATTTAGAAATCCTGAAGTGTCAAAACGTATTGTACGTTGTAATGACTTTGGGGCAGGTGGAGTCTGTGTAGCCGTAGGTGAATTGGCAGATGGACTGGAAATCAATTTAGATGCTGTCTTAAAGAAATATGAAGGTTTAACAGGAACAGAATTAGCGATTTCTGAATCTCAGGAACGTATGGCTATTGTGATTGATCCTCGTGATGAAGCTTTCATTAAAGATGCCTGTGATCAGGAAAATCTTGAAGTTGTCAAAGTCGCAACAGTCACTGACAAAAACCGTTTAACAATGTCTTATATGGGACAGACTGTTGTTGATATTGATCGTGGTTTCTTAGATAAGAATGGAGCTTCACGTTATCAGAATATTCATGTTGAATTACCTGATTTTGATCAGACACCTTTTGATGAAGTGAAACAGACATCATTTGTCAAAACTTCAAAAGATGTTTTAAGTCGTTTATCTGTTTGTAGCCAAAAAGGATTGGTGGAAAGATTTGACTCATCTATCGGTAATGGAACTGTTTTATCACCATTTGGTGGAAAGACTTTAAGAACTGAAACTGAAGGTATGGTCGCTTTAATTCCGGTATTACAAAAAGAAACAACAACATGTTCAATCATGAGTTATGGTTATAATCCTGTTATTTCAAAATGGTCACCTTATCATGGTTCTATTTATGCGATTGTTGAATCTATTGCGAAAATTGTCGCAATGGGTGGAGATTATCATACAATTCGTTTCTCTTTCCAGGAATATTTTGAAAAATTACTTGATATTCCAGAAAAATGGGGAAAGCCATTTGCAGCATTACTTGGTGCATATCGTGTTCAATCTGAGATGAAACTTCCATCTATTGGAGGAAAAGATTCTATGTCAGGTTCATTTGAAGATATACATGTACCACCAACACTTGTCTCTTTTGCGATTACTGGTGGAGATGTGCAAGATGTGATGACACCAGAATTAAAAGCAGCTCATCATACTTTGGTAGAAGTGATGTTACCAAAAGATGAATTCCATATTTTTGACTTTGATGCTTTAAAAGCACAATATGATGGTATTATGGAATTGATGAAAAATAAACAGGTTTATAGTGCTTATACTGTCAAAGATGGTGGTGTGATTGAAGCTGTTTATAAAATGGCATTTGGAAATGCAATTGGTGTACAATTGAATGATGAATTGGCATTAGAAAGCTTCGTTCAAAAAGATTATGGACATATCATCTTAGAAGTTGAAAATGATTCAGTTGTGACATTGCCACATACAAGAATTATTGGACATACAGTTGATTCAT
Source organism: Massilimicrobiota sp. An142 (assembly GCF_002160725.1). Lineage (NCBI taxonomy): Bacteria > Bacillati > Bacillota > Erysipelotrichia > Erysipelotrichales > Erysipelotrichaceae > Massiliimicrobium > Massilimicrobiota sp. An142. Next base: position 30,007 of record NZ_NFLD01000016.1, read on the forward strand.
CTGTTATGATATATCGTGATGAAACTTTATCATTAGATGAAGCTTATCAAGTTTATGAATCTGTTTTAAATGATGTTTATCCAACAACAGAAAAAGCTCCAACAAGTGATATGATTGTGAAAGACTGTCATCAAAGAAGTGAATTAAAAGCAAAACAGACATATGATGAAGTCAAAGTTGTTATTCCAGTATTCCCAGGAACAAACTGTGAATATGATTCAAAACGTGCTTTTGAACGTGCTGGCGCAACAGTTCAACTTGTCTTGATGCGAAATAAAACAGCTCAAGAAATGAAAGATTCTGTTGAAGAATTAGAAAAGGCTATTCGTCAATCACAAATTATGATGTTACCTGGTGGATTTAGTGCTGGTGATGAACCAGAAGGATCTGGTAAATTTATTGCGACAGTTTTAAGAAGTCCAAAACTAAAAGCTGCCATTGATGATTTATTAGAAAATCGTGATGGATTGATGATTGGAATTTGTAATGGATTCCAGGCATTAGTGAAATTAGGATTACTTCCTTATGGACATATTAAAGATATGGATGAAAATGATCCAACATTAACATTCAATACAATTGGTCGTCACTTATCTCAGATGGTGAATACAAGAATTGCTTCTGTAAAATCACCTTGGTTAACAGGTGTGAATGTAGGCGATATTCATACTGTTCCTATTTCTCATGGAGAAGGACGTTTTGTTGCTCCAAAAGAAGTCATTGAACAATTATTTGAAAATGGGCAGGTTTTTAGTCAATATGTAGATGAAAACAATCAGCCAACTATGGTTTCACCATATAATCCTAATGGATCAATGATGGCTATTGAAGGTATTGTTTCAAGTAATGGACGTGTATTAGGAAAAATGGCTCATAGTGAACGTCAAGGTGAAAATAGAAATAAGAATATTTATGGTGAAATGGATCAGAAATTATTTGAAGCAGGTGTAAATTATTTTAAAGGTGGTAAATAAATGGAAAGACAAATTTTTGAAAGTATGACACTTTGTCCTTTAGATGGACGTTATAGTAATGTCAAAGATGCTTTTGCCCAATATTTTAGTGAATATGCTTTAGTTAAATATCGTGTATATGTAGAAATTCAGTGGTTAAAGTTCTTGATTGAAAATATTGAAAGTGATATCTTAAAGAATTTTGATCAAGCCAATATGAAACAAATTGAAGATATAGCTAATCATTTTGATGAAGAAGCTTTTGCCAAAATTAAAGAGATTGAATCTTCAACACGTCATGATGTTAAAGCTGTAGAATATTATATTGGTAATACTTTAAAAGAAATGGGTTACGATGATTTAATCAGCTTTGTTCATATCGGTTGTACTTCAGAAGATATCAATAATACGTCTTATGCTTGTATGATTAAACATGGTTTACAAGATGTCTGGTTAAAAAAAGCAAATGAAGTTGTAGATGCAATGAATAAATGGGCAATTGAACATAGTGATGATGCCATGTTGGCACATACACATGGTCAACCAGCGACACCAACAACAATTGGTAAAGAATTTAAAGTCTATGCTTATCGTTTTGCTTCTAGTATTGAAAATATTAAAAATATTCAGATTAAAGCAAAATTCAATGGTGCAACAGGAAATTATAGTGCCATTTTAACAGCTTTTCCAAATGTTGACTGGCCTGCACAAGCTAAGAAATTTGTTGAAGAATACTTAGGTTTAACTTTCAATCCATTAACAACACAAATTGAAAGTCATGATTATACTTGTCATATTTTAGACGGTATTCGTCATTTCAATAATATTTTAATGGATTTAGATGTTGATATGTGGCTTTATATTTCTATGGAATACTTTAAACAGATTCCAGTTCAAGGAGAAGTAGGAAGTAGTACAATGCCTCATAAAGTCAATCCAATTCGTTTTGAAAACAGTGAAGCCAATGCAGATATGTCAAATCATATTTGTGTAGCTTTATCTAATAAGTTACCAAAATCTCGTATGCAAAGAGATTTATCTGATTCTTCTAGTCAAAGAAATTTAGGATTAGCTTTTGGATATTCTTTACAGGCTATGAATGAAACATTAAATGGACTTGCTAAATGTGTAGTGAATAAAGAAAAATTAGCATATGATCTTAATGAAAAATGGGAAGTTTTAGCTGAACCAATTCAAACAATGTTAAGAAAATATGGTGTGCCTGATGCTTATGATACTTTAAAAGCTCTAACAAGAGGAAAAAGTATTTCTAAAGAAGATATTTTGAAATTTGCTGAAAGTTTAGATATTCTTTCTGATGAAGACCGTGAAACTTTAGTGAATATGACACCAGCTTCTTATATTGGTAAAGCAAGTGAACTTGCAAAAATGAAATAAATAGAGAAGGTAATGGGCATCTATGATGAACATTACCTTTTTACATAAACAAAAACTATATAATTTATGCTTTACAATGAATTGATCAATCAATCTGATATTTTAACTATGAAAAGTTTGGATATGTTATAATTGTTATAAAAGGGGATGGGATAATGAAATATCGTGTTATTTATAATAAAGGACTACCTAAGTCCATGTTAGAAAAGATAAAAAATAGGGAATATACATTAGATGAGATTCATTCTATGTATCAAGTTATAAAAAGAAACCATGATGCTAAACAAAAGGGATGGATACGTGCTATGATCATTTTGATAATATGTATTGTTGGCGTAGGTGGTTTAGGAATAACAAAAGTTCAACAACAGGCCTTAATAGTTTATCTTTTTTCCATTGGTTTTGTAGCTGGATTATGTATCTTGATATTGATATATGCAAAAATCAATGCAGTCAATAAAGAAATGAACCAACTTCAAAAAGCGTTAGAAATAGGGTATCCAGAATTGGCTGAAAGATTTTTTGTGAAATCGTGATATTTTTCTCAAAAACTTAGCAGCGAAAGACATTTATGAGATAAAAGAACCTATATAATATATAGCTTTATGATTTAGAAAATATATGAAAAATGTCGATAGAAATGTTAAGATTATGTTAAAAATATTTACATTATGTTAGGAATATGTTAAGTTTTACTTGTGTATAAATAGGAGGGACATGATGGAACTGACAAACATATTCTCTTTGCTTGGAGGGTTGGCTTTATTCCTTTATGGGATGACAATGATGTCAAATGGTTTAGAGCTGGCTGCCGGGAATAAGATGAAGTCAATTTTGGAAAAATTGACAACAAATCGTTTTTTAGGGGTTGCAGTTGGAGCACTGATAACAGCGATTATTCAATCTTCATCAGCAACAACAGTTATGATTGTAGGCTTTGTTAATGCAGGACTTATGCAATTGAAAAATGCTGTATGGGTCATCATGGGTGCCAATATTGGGACAACAATCACAGGACAGTTGATTGCCTTGGATATTACAGCTTTAGCACCTATTATTGCTTTTATTGGGGTTGTGTTGATTGCCTTTTTCAAAAGCAAGAAACTTGATGCAATTGGTGAAATTATTGCTGGTTTAGGTATTTTATTTATGGGGATGGAAATGATGTCAACAGCAATGGCGCCATTAAGAGAGTCTGCAGAATTTGCGAATATTGTCGCAAACTTTGAAAATCCATTGATTGGTATTTTAGTAGGTGCAGTCTTTACTGCCATCATTCAGTCATCATCAGCGTCAGTAGGTATTTTACAGGCGTTAGCGATGAGTGGAGTTGTAACTTTACCATCAGCTATTTATGTTTTATTTGGACAAAATATTGGAACATGTATTACGGCTGTATTGGCTTCCATTGGTGCTAATCGTAATGCCAAACGTACAACAATTATTCACTTATCATTCAATATTATAGGAACAATTATCTTTGTTATTATTAGTATGACAACACCATTTGCTGCGTTTATGGCATCATTAACACCAACAAATGTTGCTGCACAAATTGCCAATGTACATACAGTATTTAATGTTGTGACAACAATCATCTTGTTGCCAATTGGAACAAAACTGGTCGATTTATCATTCATTATTTTACCAGAAAAACCAGAATTGGAAGGAAAGATGCAGTTAAAATACTTAGACTTTGGTATTTTTACAAACGACTATCATATTGGAACAAGTGCTATTGCGAATACGCAGTTGTTCAATGAAACACAGAACATGCTAGATGTTGCAATAGACAATGTCCGTAAATCATTTGAACTTTTGATAGAGTTCAAGGAAGACAAATATGAAAAGCTACAAAAGAATGAAGAATATATCAACTATCTCAATAAAAATATTGTGGACTTTACAACAAATGCGATTTCAACAGAATTTCCAGTAGAAGGATCACAGGCTATTGGTTTATTCATGAAGATATCATCAGACATTGAAAGAATTGGAGATCATGCGGTGAATATAGCCCAAAGGGCCGAGCTTCTTCAAAGTGAAGACAGACGATTCTCACATGAAGCCATGGATGAGATAGGAATCATGAGCAGTCTTTGTGTCAATATACTAGATGAGCTGAGAATCATGAACTATGATGAGTTCAGTAGCATTGTAGGCAAAGTTGATGTAATAGAAGAGAACATAGACAAGACACATCATCAGTTTACAGTGAATCAGCTTAAGAGATTGAAAGATAAAAAATGTACAACAGAGAACAGTGTTGTCTATACGAAGATTCTTACAGATTTTGAAAGAATTGGAGATCATGGATTGAACATAGCCAAAGGTTTCTATAAAGCAAGAGAAGCAATGAAAGCTATGAAAATGGTGAAACCAGAAATGATCGAAGAAACAGAAAAAGCAACAGCGTAAAACTTTATGTGAAAACATAAAGTTTTTCTGTTTTTAAAGTTAAAAATAATATTTTATATAAACAGTAGTTTCTATGATGAAAATTTGTTATAATATTGAACAACATAGGAGGTAATAATAATGAAAAAAGTTATATCAACGGATAAAGCACCAGGAGCTATTGGACCATATAGTCAGGGTATTGATTTAGGAGATATTATTTTCTTCTCTGGTCAAATTCCTTTGAATCCTCAAACTGGTGAAATGCCAGAAGGAATCGAAGCACAAACAAAACAGGCTTTAGATAATGTCAAAGGATTACTTGAAAGTCAAAATTTAGATTTTTCTCATGTTGTAAAGACAACAGTATTTTTAGACGATATGAAAGATTTTAATACTGTTAATAGCATTTATGCTCAATATTTTGTAGAGCCTTATCCTGCTAGAAGTGCTATTGAAGTAGGAAGCTTACCAAAAGGCGCACTTATAGAAGTGGAAATTATTGCCGTCAAATAACACTATTATTTTAGCTGAAAGATTTCATCATTATATTAAAATTTATTATAGTGATGGACATACGGAAATTATTTTTGAAGATATAAAAAGTTATCTTCAACAAAAAAGAGCAAAAAAAGGATATAAAAATGCTATTTTACTACATGAAAATTGGCTATATCCAACTATGAATCAAAAAGATTATTCATGTCATTGGGTTAACTTGTATTATTTACGTGAAAAAAATCCTTATTGTAAGCAATTATTAAAGGATAAAAATATATATCAAAAAGCAAAAATTATGTATATAAAACAAATTCAAAAAGAAATGAATACCTATGGTCATACAGTAAAAGAACTAAGGTAATACTTTGGTTCTTTTTTTGTTTATAAGAGAAGATTAAAAATCTAATTTATTTTATAAGAAAAGTAATCTTTTGGAGTAAAATGGAAGGTTTTCTAAATAAAAAAAATCAGGTATAATAAAATTGAAATTGTTTTGATATGAAAATAGGAGAAAAGTATGAAAAATAAAATCTTGATTGTGGATGATTCACAGGTAAATAGACAAAGTTTAGCGGATATTTTAAGAGAAGATTATGAAATTGTTTTTGCAAATAATAGTACTGAAGCTATTTCATTAGTGAAGAATAATCTTTCATCGCTATCTTTGATAATATTGAATTGGATGATGGCTGAAATGAATGGGATTGAAGTTTTATCTTCTATGAATAAATATCACTGGATTGATAAAATACCTGTCATCATTATTGTCACACAAAATTTACAATATCCTATAGAACATGCTTATGAATTAGGGATTAGTGATGTTATAAGTTTGCCATTTCATGAAGATATTGTAAGAAAAAGAATATCTAACATCGTCTCACTATATTCTCAAAAAACTTATTTAAAAAATATGAAAACAGAGCAATTATCTGATCAATTAGATATTGAAAAAATAAAAAACAATTTCTTTTTTGAAAAGCAGAATCAACTGGCATTTATATATGATAATCAGTTAGATATCATGTTTTTATCACAAGATGCTTCTCAACGCTTGGAATTACCAGAAATTGTTGCCCATCCTATGGCTAGAGATTCTCATAATCGTCTTAAAGTCAGATTAACAAAGATGATACAGTTAGCTCAACAGACAAATCAAACAAATCCATCTTTTGAATATGAAGATATATTTATCATTGATGGAAAAGACCTATTGTGTCATTTTCAATGTCGTGCCATCTGGCTAGGTGAAGAAAATGCACGTTTTATAGGCTTGATGGGATTTATAGATAAAGAAGAACTCTTTGATGATGAAAAATTTCAAAATATTTCAAAGTTTGATCTTTTACATTTTCAACATTTTTTAATAGAATTTCAAAAAATATTTGATCAGATTTCCTTGATTGATGTTCAGACACAGTGCTATATATCTTTAACGAATGAAGATATTGAAAATATGTATTTTATGGAACATCAAGATTTATGGCAAGATATATCAATGTTTGATTCGAAAAGGTACAAAAAAGCATATGAACACCAATCAAAAGTCATCCACTTTGATTTTCAGTCACGATATATTTATTATGTCATTGATCAATATATAGAAGTGAATGATGATCCATATGTGATAGAATATAAATTAAAGATGCATGAACATATTTTAAAAAGTGATAAACAATATCGAAAAATGGTCAAAACATTAAATTATATGCAAGAGAATATATATCTGGATGGGTTAACCGAAGTTTATAATAGACGTTATTTAGAAGATGACTTGATAAAAAAAGAAGATATAACAGCGATTGCTATGATTGATTTAGATCATTTTAAAGATATTAACGATTGTTTTGGACATTTGGCAGGAGATCGAGCACTACAGGAAACAGCAAAGACCATCAAGAAAAGTGTACGTGAAAAAGATGCTGTGATTCGTTATGGTGGTGATGAATTTATTATTTTATTCTATCAGATACCTAAACATATTTTAGATGAAAGGTTGAATTCTATTCGCCAAGAAATTACAGAAATAAAAATTAAAACATACCCTGATTTAAAATTAACATGCAGCATTGGTTGTGCATATGGAAAATATGATTATCAGTTATTGAAATTAGCTGATAAAAGAATGTACCAGGCAAAAGAAAAACGAAATTGTGTTGTTATTGACGATAAAGAAGAGTTAGTGAAAGTATGATTGTAAAAATTGCTGTTTGTTTAAACATGAACTCATTCTTAAAAGATAATATATAATGAATGATATAATATTTTACAATTGTGTTTAATTTGTTAAAATAATATTTTAATAGGTGTATGATTCTTTTGAGGTGAAGAAAGATGTACGCGGTTGGAATCATGTCAGGAACATCAATGGATGGTATTGACACAGTGCTGGTTGATATTCATGGTTATGGAAAGGAAACAAAATTGAAAGTCATTGGCTACCATGAGTATCCTATGCCTTTAGATATGAAAGCAAAAATTATGAGAGCCTGTGATGAAAAAGATTCTCATGTTGATGAAATTTGTAGCTTAAATTTTGAACTAGGATATCTGTTTGTTGAAGCTGTCAAAGTTTTACTTCATAAATATCATATATTATCAAAAGATATTGATTTTATTGCAACACATGGACAAACAATTTATCATATTCCTTTTCAAAAAGGTCAACTGTTGCCATCTACTTTACAAATTGGGGAACCTGCTGTTTTGGCTTATGAATTGAATACAACAGTGATTTCTAATTTTAGAGTGATGGATATGGCAGCTGGCGGACAGGGAGCACCGTTGGTGCCATATAGTGAATTTATATTATATAGTGAAGAACATAAAAATATCGCATTACAAAATATTGGTGGCATTGGAAATGTGACTTTGCTTGTTGGACAGGATCTTGATCAAGTTCAGGCATTTGATACTGGACCAGGAAATATGATGATTAATGAAGCATGTCGTATCCTTTATCATTTAGAGTATGACGATTGTGGACATATTAGTGCTAAAGGAACGGTTATCAATGCTTTGTTAGATGAATTGATGCATCATTCATATATGAAAAAACAACCACCTAAATCAACAGGAAGAGAAGATTTTGGAGAAAAATATGTTCATTATCTTGTTGATAAATATAAAAAAGAAAAGCCACAAGATATTATAACAACTTTAACCTATTTTACTGCAAAAAGTATAGCTTATCATTATCAGACATATATATTGCCATATTATCCATTGCATAAAGTCATTGTTGGCGGTGGTGGCAGTCATAATCAGACACTTTTACATATGCTTCAAAAAGAATTATATGATATCCCTGTTTATACACAGGATGATATTGGTTATTCAAGTGATGCAAAAGAAGCCATTGCTTTTGTCATTATGGGGAATGAAACATTACACCATCACTTTTCTAATGTTAAAAGTGCGACTGGTGCATCTGATTATGTTATATTAGGAAATATGACATTACCACCACGATAATTCCTAGTATTTTTATAGAAGCATTGATATAATGATAATAGGTGGTGAATTTATGAATTGTCTAGTACAGATTAAAGAAGCACAAAAAAGTTATACATCAACAGAAAAAATCATTGCTCAATATATTTTAGAACATACTCATGAGATATTAAATGATTCAGCCCAGCAACTAGGTGAAAAAAGTCAAACGTCAGCTGCTGCCGTTATTCGTTTTTCTAAAAAATTGGGGTATAAAGGATTTAGTGATTTAAAAATCAGTTTAGCCAGATCTTCAAAAAATGAAGAGGAGGATATTGATACTGTTTTAGAGGAGGCAGATGATTTAACAACGCTTATTCATAAAGCTTGTCAATTGAATGTATCTACAGTTCAAAAAACATATCAAATGATTAATGAAGGACAATTACAAAAAGCAATTGAATATATGATTAACGCAAAAACAATTTATTTATTCGGAGTAGGAAGTTCTGCCATTGTGGCTTATGATTTTTCTCAAAAGTTATTGAGAATTGGTAAAAAAGCTATCTATAATACTGATATTCATGTGCAGATGACCTTTGCAGAAAGCATGACAAAAGACGATGTAGCTATTTTCATCAGTTACTCTGGAATGACTGCTGGTTTAACTGGTATGGCAAAAAAATTGAAGAAAGATGGTATACCAAGTCTGTCTATTACACAAAATTCTAGAAATACTGTCGCAAAAAATACTACGATTCAATTGTTTGTTCCTTTGGAAGAAAAAGAAATGAGAATAGGAGCTATCTCTTCAAGAACAGCATCTTTGGTTGTCACAGATCTTTTATATTATGGTGTTTATAAATACGACTTAGAAAATAACAGAGCTAAACTTTATGAAACAAAGAATCTGGTTTCTAAATTATTAAAATAATAAATGTATTTAAAATGGTTCACTTTTTTATAATAAGTGATCCATTTTTATATATTGTAAATGGTAAAAAATATTGAGTATAAGGAAATATTTTAAAAAATATGATTGACTTTTATTGACAAAATAATTCAAAAATTAGATAATAAAAATGAAATAATATTTTAATAAGGAGATATGCATATGAATGTAAAGATTGAACAATTTCTTAAAGAATCAGTCAATCGAAATATCTTTCCAGGTTGTTGTGTAGCGATTATTCATGATCAAACAACTGAATATTATTGTGTAGGCTATAAAGCTACCTATCCTTATCAGGAAGCTAACAAAATAGATACACTCTATGACTTGGCGAGTTTGACAAAAGTTGTAGGAACAACACCTGCAATATTGAGGTTCATTCAAAGTGGCGGAATTCATTATCATACACCGGTTTATACAATCATACCTGAATTTAAAAATAGAGATATAACACTTTTTCATTTGTTGACACATACATCGGGATTACCAGCAGACTTTGACTGGGAAATGACAGAAAATAAAGAAGTGATTATTCAGCGTATCTGTGAATTTTCTAATCAAGTTGTTCCAGAAAAAGAAGTGATTTATTCGGATTTAGGATATATTATCTTAGGGTATATTCTTGAAAAAATATCAAATCAATCACTTGATCAAGTGATTGAATCACAAGTTTTAAAACCACTTGAAATGTATGATACAAAATATTCTCCTACACAGATAAATAAATGTGCACCGACTGAATATAGTTCATATGTTCATCATATATTACAAGGAGAAGTTCATGATCACAAAGCTATCATGATGAATGGGATTGCTGGTCATGCGGGGTTGTTTTCTCATATTTTTGATTTAGAACATTATGCACAAATGATTTTGGATAATGGAAAATATAAAAATCAAACATTTTTAGAAGAACAATATATTCATGATATGTTTACAAATTTTTCTTTGAAAAATCAGGTTCCTAGAGGAATAGGTTTTTTGACCTATACTCCTGATAGTCTTTTCTCATCGTTGAATTCTACAAAAACAATAGCTCATACTGGCTTTACAGGTACGTCAATATTGATTGATCAGGAGAACCAAATTGCAATAATTGTTTTATCTAATAGAGTTCATCCTACACGAGAAAATACAGAGATATTGAATTGGCGTAGAGAGTTTCATGATTTTGTGATGAAGCATATCAATGATGATATTGAGAATTGAATAAAAAGAAGATTGCTGATTAACAATCTTCAAAATGTTTTATAAAGTTGTGTAGATAGCTTTATTTTGTTGCTTATGTAGACTTTTTGCCAGATGATTGATAATCAAATCTATTGTGATAAAAACAAGAGCTTGAGAATCAATGAAAAAATGTAAGTCTTCATTATTGAAAGTTGGTAAAATAATTTCTTTATCAATTTTTTGATGAAAATTATGATGATTATTTTGAGTTACTAAAATCATTTTTGATTGCGATTCATAAGCATATTGAATAGCATCTTTAATAACAGTTGTTTCAGCTGACAATGATAGAAAGATATTTAAATCTTCTTTGTATGACATAAGTGCTTTTTCAGTCATAATGCTTGAATTGACTATGGCTTCAGAGTCAATACCAATTGTACAAAGACGATAAGAAAAATATTGAGCTGATAATCCTGTTTCATGAATACCAAATATCTTAATTTTATATGCATTTTTAATAAGTTGAATAATATGATCTAGAGATTTTAAGTTAATAGATTGTTGAAGTTGTTGAATTCTATTGGCGTAAAGAGATAAATAAATAGAAGAACTATCGTCATCGTTTTCATCCATCTCTACCATGGAATGGACATAGCGGGATACTTCATAACGAAATTCGCTATATCCTCTAAATCCACATTTTTGGCAAAACCTTAGTAATGCTGATTTAGAAACTTTGCATTTTTTAGCAACTTCTTGAATAGGATATGAAGAAATAGTATCAAAATTTTTCAAGACATAATCTTCAATGATTTTTTCTGACTTTGTAAATTCTGCTTCGTGAAGCCTGATATGTTCTTTAGGATTCATGCGATCACCTCATATTTATATTATAACATGATTTAAAAAAACGTGTAAATAAGCAAAAAATGGATCTTTTGAGAAAAGTTCCATTTTTTTTGGGAAAAGTATTGTAAATGAGAAAAAGGCGTGCTATACTTAAGTTAGTTCCAATGTAAGGGGTTTCTAGAAATAATAAATCGCGATTATGAAAAGAAAAAAGAGAGGGACTAGAAGGAGAGAAAACTATGAGTGATATTCAGAAGAAAGGGAATCTCATGGAGCGAATTAGTGATTTTGTTGAAAATCGTTTAGCTCCACCGTTAATTCGCATTTCAAATATTCGTTATTTGCAAACTCTACAAAAGACATTTATCGTTTTCATGCCGTATATGATACTTGGGGCAACAGCAACACTTGTATTAAACTTAGGAGGACTGTTTGCTGAAGGAACAGGTCTAGGAATGCCAGAAGTTGCTGAAGCTATCAATGGTGTGATTGACGTTATAAGACCTGGTTTGACACAACTTGTATTCATTAGTATTAACTTAATGGCTTTATTGACAGCTATTTTAAATGCTTATTATCTTGGTGAATATTATCATGAAAAATATGATAAAAAAGTTAATGGTATTGTTTGTGGTATTGCAGGACTTATAGGATTCTTATGTTTTGTTGATTTCACAACTTTATCACAAAACTTTGACTATCCTGCATATATTTTAGGTGCACCAAGCTTATTTACTGCTATTTTAATTAGTATTGTAACTGTAGAAATTTATAGATATCTCGTGCATAAAAATATTACAATTAAAATGCCAAATGGTGTACCACAAATGGTTGCAGATGCATTTACAAGTTTAATTCCTATTACAGTTATTATGATTATCTGTGCATTTGTAGGAAGAAATATCTCTGGATTTAATTTAATGACATTATTTAATGATTTGAGTTCTCATCTTGTCGTTGCAGGAAGTGGACCAGTTGCTCAATTCTTCGCATTTTTCTTAGATCGTATTTTCTGGTTTGTTGGATTACATGGTTCAAATATTGTTGGATCTATCATGACTCCAATTTGGGAAAGTATGGCTGCTTCTAACTTAGCTGCTTTTGCGGCTGGTCAAGATATTCCTTACTTATTCTCATCAATTTGGGTTAATGCTTATGTCAGATTAAGTGTATTCCCAGTTGCATTACTTTGTGTGATTTCATCAGTTAAGAGATTTAAAGTCTTAGGTAAATTATCAATTGTTGGAACAGTATTCAATATTGCTGAACCAGTTATGTATGGATTGCCAATCGTCTTAAATCCACTTATGTTTGTACCTTGGGTTATTGGATTCTGTGTATTATTTGTATTCAATGCTATTTTAATTACTATTGGAATTGAACCGCCTATTGTGGCTAATGTTGTGTGGACAATGCCTGTTCCATTAATGGCATTTATCGGTTCAGGATTTAAAATTTCAGCTATGATTATTAGTTTGATTAACTTTGTTATTATATTCTTTATTTTCTTACCATTCTTTAAAGTTATGGAAAGACAAGAATTAAAAGCAGAATTGGCTGCTCAACAAGAAATGGAGTTACAAGGTAATGAAGCATCATCCCCCGAAATAGAAAATAGTCAGATGGAGTAATGTATATGGAAAATATAAGATTAGAAAGTTTTCAACAAGAAAGATTTCAGCAAGTCTTAACTTGCTGGAATCAAAGCTTAATTTATGATGGTATTGATGAAGAAAGATTCAAACAGCTTATTCTATTAGATGAAAATTTTAATCCAGATTTATTTTTACTTGCATTGAATCAGGAAAAAGTAGTAGGATTTTGTTATGGAGTAAGAAGAAAAATACCATATTTAGAAAGAGGATTAGAAGAAAATCGTGGTTGGATTGTTATTATGGGAGTGCTTCCTGAATATCAAAATCAGGGAATAGGAACCATGTTATGTGATGAAGTTGAAAAAAGATTGAAAGATATGGGGACAAAAGAAATAACTTTATGTGCATATAGTCCAAATTATTTCTTCCCTGGAATTGATAAAAGATATCAACAAGCGATTTCTTTCTTCGAAAATAGAAATTATGTAAATCGTGCAGAATCTGTCAGTATGCAAAGAAGTCTATGGGATTATCATATGGCAGATCAATATAAAGAAAAGCTTGCTTCATTAGAAAAAGATGGTATTCATATTATTCGCTATAATGATGAATACATGCTTCCTTTATTAAACTATTTATTAGAAAATTTTGGAGCAGGATGGAAACGTAATGCTTTAATAGCAATGCAAAAGAAAGAAGCAGAAGATACTATTTTGTTAGTTGTTGATGAACAAAAAAATATTCTTGGTTTCTGCATGAGAAAAATTGATGGAAATGATGCTCGTTTTGGACCTTTTGGTGTAAGTGAACATTTAAGATCAAAAGGTATTGGTGGTGTTTTGTTTGAATATATGATGCAGGAAATGAAACAAAAAGGTATTTATTATCTTTATTTCCTATGGACAGATGGTGCTGCCCAACGTTTCTATGAAAGACATGATGTAAAAGTCTATAGAACATATCAATTGTATAGAAAAGAGGTATAGTCATGAAATATAAAAGACTTGTGTGTATTGGTGGACATCATTTAGATGCTGAACTTATGGGTGGTCCATTACTTATTAAATATGCTATGCAAGGTGCACATTGTACAATGATTAATGTGACTGAAGGAAGATTGGATCGTAAAGGGGCTACTGAACAAGAAAAGCAAGAGTATCTAGATAATATTCGTCAAGAAAATGTGGCTTGTGATGAAGCAATGCAATGTGAATGTTATAATATGAAATACACTTCTGCTACGCTTCCAAGTCAGGAAGAATTCATTGAGATGTTAATGGATTATTTTAAAAAAGAAAAAGTAGATTTGGTTGTCACTCATTGGAGAGGTACAATGCATCCTCGTCACTATTACACATATGAAACAGTTACAGCTGCTGTTCAAAGATTACGAAGAGAAGGCATAAATATTCAATTATTATATGGTGAAAACTGCGAAGATTTAATTGGATTTACACCTACTTGTTATGTAACAATTACGGATGAACAAGTACAAATGTGGTTTGATGCATTGAAAAAATATACAATTTTTAATGGTAAAGTCAATGATGTTCCTTATCAAAAATATTATCAGGCACAATTGAAGGTCAGAGCTATTGAAGGTGGTATTCCTTCACCTGTTAAGGCTTATATGCATGCACCGTTATCAAATAATGAATAGAGGAAAATTATGTTAGGTATATCAGTATATTTTCAGGATTTAGATTTACATTATTTGCAAGAAGCTAAAAAATGTGGAGTGAAGTATGTATTTACTTCACTTCAAATTCCTGAGGAAGATTATACTTCATTGGATGAAAAATTACCCTTATTTTTAAATCAATGTCAATTATTAGAATTGCAGGTTGTACCTGATATTTCACCAGTTACTTTTGATAAATTAAAAATTCCAAATCAGGATTATCAACAGTTAAAAAACATGGGATTTAAAGCATTAAGATTAGATTATGGTTTTGACGATTATGATATTATTAAAGACTTACAAAAAGATTTCTATTTAATGTTAAATGCCAGTGTTATTGATGAAAATTATTTAAAAGATGCACTTGACCATGGGGTTGACTTATCAAAGATTGCTGTTACACATAATTATTATCCACATAGTGATACAGGCTTAGCATTGAAGGATTTTCAAGAAAAAAATAAAATCTTCCAAAAATATGGATTAACAATTCAGGCTTTTGTATGTGGGGATGTTCTGAAAAGATTTCCATTATATGAAGGTTTACCAACAGTGGAAAAACATCGTACAGTGAATCCGTATATCGCATCCATAGAATTATTACAAAATTGTTGTGTTGACGATGTTTTTATCGGTGATAGTCAGGCAGAAATGAGTACGCTTCAATATATAAATGATTATATGAAAGAAAACATCATCACAATACCATGCTATTTGGAAAAGGGATATGAATATCTTTATGATCAAAATATTCAAGTTAGAAAAGATCAATCAGAAAGTTTGATTCGTTTATCATTACCAAGAAAACCATATATTCCTATTCAAAAAAGTACATTACGTAAACGTGGATATATTGTTATGGAAAATCAATTAGCGGGCAGATATAGTGGTGAAGTGTCTTTGATGAAACAGGATTTATCATTTATTTCACGAACAAATACAATTGGATTTATCCATCCCGAATATACAGATGTTTTAGATTTTATTAATGCAAACACAAAAATTAGATTTGTAAGACTATAAGGAGGTATTTTATGGGTCATATTCATATTTCTCATTTAGTGACTGAAAGTAGAAATCCTAAAACAATGAATTTAGACGATATGAGTATCCATGAATTTTTAACAGTTATGAATGAAGAAGATGCTCTTGTTCCACAACGTATTCATGATGTTTTGCCTCAAATCGAAAAGGCTGTAGAAAAAATTGTTGAGGCTTTAAATCAAGGTGGAAGACTCTTTTATGTAGGCAGTGGAACAAGTGGACGTTTAGGAATATTAGATGCTGTGGAATGTCCTCCAACATTTAGTACAACAAATGAAGTGAATGGTATTATTGCAGGTGGTCCGTCAGCTTTCGTTAAAGCTAAAGAAGGAGCTGAAGATCATGAAGATGATGGTCAAAGAGAAATCATGGAGGCTGGAATCTGTGATAAAGATGTTGTAGTAGGTATTGCTGCCAGTGGAAGAACGCCACATACTATAGGTGCTTTGAAACAGGCCAATAAAATAGGTGCATATACAATCAGCATTGCTTGTAATCCAGATAGTGAGATTGGAAAAGTTGCAAAGTTAGCTATTGATATGAATTTAGGTCCAGAAGTCATTACTGGTTCCACACGTCTTAAAGCAGGAACAGCACAAAAGCTTGTTTTAAACATGTTATCAACAGCTTCCATGGTAGGAATAGGAAAAACATATCAGAATTTAATGGTTGATTTAAAACCTTCTAATGAAAAACTGGTTGAAAGAAGTAAAAGAATTATAATGGAAGCAACAGGATGTAGCTATGAAGTCGCTCAAGAAACATTTGAAGAATGTCATCGACATGTCAAAGTTGCGATTATTAAAATATTATTAAATTGTACTGTTGAAGAAGCCAAGTCAAGATTAGAAAGCAGTCAAGGCTTTGTAAAGAAAGCAATTCAAAATCAATAACAGACTGATTTCAGTCTGTTATTTTTCTAGGAGAATAAAAATGAGTGAACAAATCAATGATTATATTAATAAAATAATAAACTTAGATTTTATTCAGGCACTTAAAATGACATTTGTACATATGACATTATGTTTTGTTGTTTTAGGAATCATTGTCTTTTTTCAATGGTTTTCTATCTTTTATCCATATATAGAATGTATATATTTTTTGATGATACAAATGATGTATGCATTTCAATATATCCAAAGAAAAAAACTGAATCCTGTTTTGATGTTGTTCTCTGTGCTTTTGAGTATGCTTTTTATTTATTATGGAAAACAATACTCTATTTTGACTTTGACTCTGCCAGTTTTATTTGTGCATATGATATATTTGGCCATGATTCATCGTATGTCTCTCTATTTAGAAAAGAAAATCCATTTTTTTATTGAACCGATTGAAGCCTATTTCAAACAGCTTGTACCAGTTTTTATCGCAGCTTTATTGATTATGGGATTGATTTATTGTCAAAATATCTATATAGGTCTTTTCATTAGCTGTGTTCAATTATGTCTATCTTTTTTAACGTCTATAATAGGAATTTTACTTATAGTTGTATTGACATGTGGATTCTGGTTAAGTGGGATTCATGGTGTGGCTATGGTAGGAATCTTGGCTAGACCTTTTTGGACACAAATGCTGATGGTAAATTTAATATGTTATATCAATCATCAGGCTATTCCTTATATTGGAGTTGAAGGTTTTTATCAATGGTTTGTATGGATTGGAGGTTCAGGTGCTACATTAGGATTAGTTCTCTTATGTCGATTTTTTGCGAAAAGTCACCATCTTAGACAAATGGGTCATCAGACTCTTCAATCAGGACTTATCAATATTAATGAACCTGTGATTTTTGGTGCACCCATTGTTCAAAATCGCTATTTAAGAATTCCTTTTCTTGTCGCTCCAATCGTTATGAGTCTTTGTACTTATATAATGATGGCTTATCATTATATCAATATACCTGTTATGCTTGCACCATGGGTATTACCATCTGTTTTTGGAGGCTTCTGGGCAACGGGTGGTCAAATCTTTTCAATTCTTTATATTATAGGAATGATTATTGTCTCACTGATCATTTATTTACCATTTTTCATTTGTTATGATCGTCAATTAGTTAAGGAGGAAAACGCATGAGAAGATTAGGTATCTCTATTTATCCAGAAAAATCATCATCAGAAGAAATCAAAGCATATATTGATCAGATATCAAAATTAGGTTTTTCACGTATTTTTTCTTGTCTTTTATCCGTTAATAAAAGTAAAGAGGAAATTATTCAAGATTTTAAAGATATCAATCTTTATGCTCAATCAAAAGGATTTGAAATCATTGTAGACGTATCACCAAGAGTTTTTCAGGACTTAGATATTAGTTATCAGGATTTGCACTTTTTTAAGGAGATAGGAGCAGATGGTTTACGTTTAGACGCTGGTTTTTCAGGAAGTGAGGAAGCCTTGATGACTTATAATCCTTATGGATTGAAGATTGAAATCAATATGAGTAATGATGTTCATACACTTGATACAATTATGGATTATCAACCTAATAAGTATTGTTTATTGGGATGCCATAATTTCTATCCCCATAATTATAGTGGATTATCATTAGATTATTTTATGAAGTGTACAGAGCGTTTTATCAGCTATGGCATTCCTACAGCTGCTTTTGTCACAAGTCAAAATGAAAATACATTTGGGTCTTGGCCAGTTACAAATGGTCTGCCAACCTTAGAAATGCATAGACATCTTTCATTAATCACGCAAATCAAACATATGCTGGCTCTCAATGTCATTGATGATATTATCATTTCTAACTGTTATCCTTCTTTAGAAGAATTAAAATCATTGGAAAATTTAGACTTAAATCTCGTTACTTTTGATGTTGATCCTATAGAGAATTTACCAGCAATGGAAAGAAAAATTTTATTTGAAGAACTTCATTTTCAACGTGGAGATGTAAATAGCTACATGATTCGCTCTACACAAAGTCGTGTTAAATATAAAGCACATCATTTTGAATTGATCAATACTCCACAAATGATTCATCGTGGTGATGTTATTATTGAAAGCAGTCAATATGGACATTATGCTGGAGAACTTCAGATAGCTTTAAAAGATATGCCAAACAGTGGAATGTCCAATGTAGTTGGTCATATTAAAGAAGAGGAAATATTTATTCTTGATGATATCAAACCATGGCAAAAATTTAGATTGAAAGAAGTGAAATAAATATGAATTATATTTGTATAGATGGTGGTGGAACAAAAACAAAATTTGTGCTTTATGATGAAAATGGACAAGTTATAAAAGAAAAGTCTGCTGGATCCATTCATATTTTGACACAGTCAAAACAAGAAAGTGTATGCATTCTTAAAGAGAATGTTACGTTATTGGATCCTTCTAAACAATCTTTGATTGTTGCAGGATTGGCTGGATATGGAAATCAGGAAGATTTAAGAAAACAAATAGAAGATATTTGCCAGGAAGCTTTCGAGGGCTATACGTATCTTTTATATAATGATGTTCAAATAGCTTTGGCAGGAGCATTAGCTAATCAGGATGGTATTGTTGTGATCGCAGGAACAGGCAGCATCGCTTATTCATGCTTGAATGGACAAACAAAAAGATGTGGTGGCTGGGGTTATCAGTTAGGTGATGAAGGTAGTGCTTATTGGATGGGAAAAGAGCTTATGAAAATATATTGTCAACAAGTTGACGGAAGATTAGAAAAGACAAAATTGTATGATAAAGTTAAAGAAAGTTTATTATTAGAAAATGACTATGATATCATTTCATATCGTCATCATCTTCAAAACGAAAGAAAAGACATTGCACTTTTAGCAAAAATCAATTATGAGTTGGCTTTAGAAAATGATCTGTATGCTTTGCAGATTTATAAAAATGCCGCAAGTTATCTTGGTCAACTGATAAAAGTTCTAGCTCGAGATTTTCATCAACCTATACCAGTATCTTATATAGGAGGCGTTTTTCAGGCAGGTGAATATATTTTAAAGCCATTAAAAGAAACATTACAGACGACATCATGTTATTTACAGTCACCGCTTTATCCACCAGAATATGGAGCATATTTATTAGGGTGTATGTATACTCAAAAGATACTCAAAAAATAAAGAGTATCTTTTCTTTTGAATTATGTTACAATAATAAAGAAATGAGTGTGATAAAATGATAACTCCTAAACATTTGGTAAAAACGATTAAAGGTCAATATAGAATCATAGTCATTAGTGATATTCATGGTCATTTAGATAGATTTCAGGCACTTTTAAAAAAAGTGAAATACACACCTGAAGATTATCTGATTATTTTAGGTGATTTTGTAGAAAAAGGTGACCAGGTTATTGAAACCATTCATTATGTTCAAGAACTATCTAAACGTGATCGTGTTTTTGTACTCATGGGAAATTGTGAATGGGCATTAGACGCATTGCTGACAATACCTGAACTGGCAAATCAGATACAGGGTTATTTAAAGCGTGTTTCCAGCAATGGCTGCATACGTGAAGTTTATCATCGTTTACATTTGGATCAGGGGCATGAAACAATGCTAGGTATTCAAAAACAGATTGCTGATTATTTACATGATGAAATTGCGTTTATATCTCACTTACCTGTTACATTAAAGTTGAATCAATTTCTATTTGTTCATGCAGGTATTGAAAAAAGAAAAGATTATAAAAACAGTTCTTTATCTTCATTGTTGGAAATGAAATATTTTTACCATCAGGGACATCTTTTAGATGATATGGTTATTGTAGGACATTTACCTACATCCAATTATTATCCAAATCAAATATGTAATGATATTATCATTGATGAAAAGAAAAAAATCATTTGTATTGATGGGGGAACGGGTGTCAAATCTATTTCACAATTAAATGCATTAATTATTGAATCTAAAGATGGTGTTATTCATTACTCACAAGAATATGTTCAACCTTTGCCGTATCATCATGTTATATCTGATGTAGAAATATCTCAAAATGAGAAGCATAAAATTGCATATCCACACTTTGAAGTGGAAGTCATCAAAAAAGGTGAGGAATTCAGTGAGTGTTATCAAAAGGAAACGCAACAATATTTAAAAATAAAAAACGAGTTTTTATATAAGCGTCATCATCAGACATATTGTTTAGATGATTATACTGATTATTTTATTTCAGCCAAAAAAGGTGATCTTGTGAAAGTTATAGGAATCTATAGTCATTATGCATATGTGATTCATCAAGGAGAAGTGGGCTGGATTGATGTCAAATGTATAAATTTATAAAATGAGTTTATACTTATATAGGTGATAATATAATGCATAATGAAATATATATTGAAGAATTGTTAAATGGTTTAAACATGGGCTTGCTGGCTATTGATCATTTGATTGACAAAATTGAAAATGATCAATTACGTGATATCGTTTTACATCAAAGAAAAGCCTATGGAGATTTGAAAAACAAAATAACACGTGATGACTCTCATACTGAAGATTATTTGAAAAATAAAATGATGTTAGAGTCAATGATTGAAATCAAAACATTATTAACAGACGATGCTAAAATTACAAAGATGTTAATAGAAGGAAGTAATCAGTCAGTTATGACAATGGCACATTTATTGAATAAAGATCATCATGTCGATTTAAAGGTGAAACAATATAGTGATGAATTTGAGGAAATTTCTCAAAAATACATAGATGAATTGAAAGCCTTTCTTTAAAAAGTTTATGAGTGATGATGAATTTATTTGATTGAGTCACTATAAGATGTTTTGTATTTAAAAAAGGTGTAGAATAAAAGAAAGGGAGGAAAAAGATATGAATGCAAAACAATTAGATGAAGTGGTACATAAAACACAGGAGTTAATCAAGACACCGACTTGTTGTCAGGAAATAAAAGAAATGGCGGAAAAATGGTTAAAATCAGTAGGAAGTGAAAATGAAGCTTTGATGACACAACAATATATGGCAGAATTAAAAGAAGATATCATGCCTATTGACAATTTAATTGCCTTTGCAAGTTCAAAGGATGGACAGATATATTTTAGTGAAAGTAAAGCCAAAGAAATTGTACGTCATAGTCAGGAAATACAAGCACAGGGAGCTCAATATTGTGATTGTCCAGCTTGTACTATTGTAGAAGACATTTTAAAGACATTAGAAGGATAATAAAAAATAAGCAAGTCCAAATGGCTTGCTTATTTTGTGTGTGCCACGCATGGCATAAAACTTGGTGGTGAAAGTCCACTGTGAAGGTTTCGTACTACCAACCACTAGCCAAAGACAAGGTATCCAACGTAAGGTGTGAACGGGAGGAAGTCGGAGGCAAAATCCTGACCCAAGGAACACGAACTATCTGAGGCATATGCTTATCGGATGAGATTGCACAACAAATCAAAGTCCAATAGTACGACGGAATAAGCAATGTAAAGATAGTGGGTACATGGGATGAAAGTGTTATGTCTTACCGTGGGAGGTCCTAGGGACATGGTGAAAATGTAATCAT